>DASTDN010000595.1:0-3334 GCA_035710365.1 Streptomyces sp.
GAGCGCCAGCAGCACGGGACCGGTCAGCTCGAAGGGCACCGGACCGGCCAGGTCGAGGACGACGGTGTCCGCCTTCTCGTGGGCCGCGGCCCGCAGCGCCTGCTGCAGGGGGACCGCCACGGGCCGGGCCTGCGGGTCCCAGCGGGCGAGCGACTCGGTGGACGTGAAGGCGGGGAGCGCGGTGCGGCCGCCGGCCTTGAGGGTGGGTACGGCCATGTCGCTGGTCTTCTCGCGGCGCAGCCCGTTCCCGTCCTCCTCCACCTCGCCCAGCACGGCCACGACGGGCACGAGCAGCCGGGCGCTCCCGAGGGCCTCCAGGACCGGGGCGAGCGCGGTGCGGTCCTCGGCCCAGGCGGCGAGGGCGGCGCTCAGCCGGGGGTCGGCGGAGCCGTCGTCGTTGGAGAAGCCGGGGTCGGGGATGTTCTTGTTCGCCACGGTCACCGACCCTACCGGGGGTGCGCGCCGGGACGGCGGCGGGCTAGCGGCCGTCGGGGCGGCAGGTGGAGGGGGCGCGGCGGGCGCGCCACATCACCACCGCCATCACCAGCAGGACACCGCCCGCGCTGCCCGCGAGCGGGGCGGCCCAGCCGGCGGTGCCCTCGTGCAGGGCGGCGGGGTCGGGGCCCGGCCCGAAGTACTCCTCGCCGTACGCCGCCGGGCGCAGCCCCTCCGGCTTGAGGCGGGCGGCGGCCTCGATCGCGGCGGCCGGGTCGACGAAGCCGTAGCCGCGCGAGTCGTCCCGGCCGTCGACGGGGGCGTTGCGGGCGGTGTCCTCCAGGAGGTCCTTGACCTGGGCCGGGGTGAGGCCCGGGTGGGCCGCTGTGACGAGGGCGGCGGCGCCGGAGACGAACGCGGAGGCGGCGCTGGTGCCCCAGCCCTCGTAGTACTTGCCGTCGGGGTCGGCGATGACGACGTCGACGCCGGGCGCGCTGACGGTGGCGTACCAGCGGCGGGTGGAGAAGGCGGCGCGGGTGCCGTAGCGGTCCACGGCGGTCACGGCAATTACGCCCGGGTAGGCGGCCGGGTAGGAGATGTGGTCGCCCTTCTCGCCGCCGTTGCCGGCGGAGGCGACGACGATCACGCCTTTGGCCAGGGCGTACTGGATGGCCTCGTCCTCGGCGGGTTCGGGGTGCGCGGAGGCGGAGTCGTCGCCGAGGGAGAGGTTGATGACGTCGGCGCCGTGGTCGGCGGCCCAGCGGATGCCGTCGGCGAGGGCGTTGCCCCGGGTCTTGCGGGCCTTGGCGCGGGACGGGTCGCCGTCCTCCAGGATGACGCGGACGGGGAGGATCTTCGCCTCGGGTGCGACGCCGATGACGCCGGAGCCGCCGCCGCTGCCGTGTCCGTGGCCGGCCACTATCCCCGCCATGGCGGTGCCGTGCCGGGCCCACGGGCGGTCGCCGCGCTTCGCGCCGAAGCCGACCATGTCCTTGCCGGTGAGGACGTTGCCCCGGAGGTCGGGGTGCTCGGAGTCGACGCCGGTGTCGAGGACGGCGACGGTGACGCCCGCGCCCTTGGTGGTGCGCCAGGCCTGTGCGGTGTGCATGGCGTCCAGGGCCCACTGCTGGGCGCGGATGCCGTCGGCGTGCGCGGTGGCGGCCGGTACGAGGGCGAGGGCGGCGGCGAGGAGCGGGGCGAGGAGGCCCGTGCCTCGGGTCAGAGGCCCGGGCGGTCGGCTCATGAGGGCTGCTCCGGGTCGCCGCCGACGGTCTTGCGCAGGCTCCGCTCGACGCGGTCGGCGAGGCCGCGCGCCTCGTGGCCGAGACCGGCCTGGGCGACGGACGCGGTGGTGCCGGTCTTCATGGCTTCCTCGGCGGGCAGCGGTTCGTCGACGCTCCGGCCGTCGGCCCACCCGGAGACGGCGAAGACGACGACGGGGGCGTCGGTGAGGACGGAGATCCTCCAGGAGGCGCGCTGCTCGGCGCCGAAGGCCTCGGCGAGGGTGCCCGGCGCGGCGTACGGGAGGGGCATCAGGTCGGTGCGGCGGTCGAGGCCGTCCTTGCGGAAGCGGTCCGTGAGGGTGGTCATGTCGGCTGCGTCGGCGTCCGTGAAGAGCATGCCGACCGTGGTGACGTGGCTGCGGGTGGCGTCCGTGTAGGTGGCGCGCAGCAGGCGCCCGCAGCCGACGGGGGCGAGGGCCTTGCGCAGCAGCGGGTCGAAGGCTTCCCTGCAGCCGCCGTCGGGGGCGACGGCGATACGGGTCCAGGTGCGGTCGGCTCCGCCGGGTCCGGCGCCGCGGCCGTTCACGGTGGGCGGGAAGAGCCGGTCGACGGGGACGCTGCGCCACAGGCTCCCGGCGGCCTCGTAGGCCTCGCGCGCGTCCTTGTTTCCGGAGCCGTCGGCGAGCCAGGTGCCGGTGACGGCGCCGCCGATGAGTCCGAGACCGAGGACGAGGCACGCGGCGGCGGCAGCGGTGCGTGAGCGCCGGGGTGCGCCGAGCGGCCGGGGCCGGGCGAGTTCGTCGTATCCCTCGGGCCTCCCGAACGACACGACGGGCCGTGGGCCGGTGCCTCCGGCGGGCGCGGACGCGGGGCCGTTCCAGGCGGGGGTCGGCGCGGAGGGGGGCGCCGGGGGCGTGCCGGGGTGGCGGCCGGGGCTGCCGGCCGTGCCGCCCCGGCCGTGCCGTGCGGCGCCGGGGCGGCTGCCGCCCGGTGCGGGGAAGGGCTGGACGGGCGGGGTGCCGCGGTCGTCGTCGGGGGTGCGGAAGGCCGCGGTGTGCGGTGCGCGGTCGCCGGACGGCGCGCTCGCCGGGCGGGGGTGCGCCGCGGGCGGTCCCTGGCGCGGCCCGGACGGGGTGCGGGGCGCGAAGGGCGGCTGCGGGGGCGCCGGGGGACGTCCGGCGGGGCGGGGCGGTACGCCGGGGCGGCCCGGCGCGGCGGAGGGTGCGGGACGGCCCGGCGGGCGCGGGGGCAGGGCCGGATGCCGCGCGCCCTCGGCGGACGAGGCGGGTGCGGCGGACGGGTCCACGCCCTCGGCCGGAGGCACCGGGCGCCGCGCGGGGGCCCGGCCGGGCGGGACGGTGGGCGCGGCGGACCGGCCCGCGTCCCCGGCCGGAGACACCGGGAGGGGTTCCGGGGCCGGCGGGCGGCCGGGCGCGGCGGCCGTGTCCCTCGCGGCGGTGGGGTGGTTCGGGGCGGTGCCCCTTGCGGGTACCGGGCCGTCGACGGCCGGGGGCGCGTCGGGGAAGCGGGCGGAGGCCTTCGGCGGGGGCGGCGGGTGGCCCGTGCCGGGCGAGGGGAAGCCGGGGAGGCGGGGGGTGTCGGCCCCGGGTGCGGCCGGCCGGATGGTCTCGGGCGGGGCCGGCGGGGCCGCGTCCGGTCCGGTGCCCGGGGTCGTG
>DASTDN010000596.1:0-3199 GCA_035710365.1 Streptomyces sp.
CGGGGACTGCCTGGTGGTGTGCGTCAACTCCGACGGGTCCGTGCGTCGTCGCAAGGGCGTCGGACGACCGCTCGTGCCGGTGGCGGACCGGATCCGGGTGCTGCGCGCCCTGGAGTGCGTGGACGCGGTCGCCGTGTTCGACGAGGACACCCCGGAGCGCGTCCTCGCCCGGCTGCGGCCCGACGTGTGGGTCAAGGGCGGCGACTACTCCGTCCAGGACCTTCCCGAGGCCCGCGTCCTGCGCGACTGGGGCGGCCAGGCCGTGGTCCTGCCCTACCTCGACGGCCGCTCCACGACCCTCCTGACCCACCGCGCCGCCCGGGCCGCGCCGGGGGCGTGAGCGGACGGGCGCGGGGAGGAGCGTGGGCCGCTCGTGCCGTGCCCGCGGCGGCGGGGATCAGGCGGCCGTGCCCAGGGCCACCCGGTCCGGCACCTCGCCCTCCTCCGGGCGGAGCGCGACCGGCGCGACGGTCCGCCGTGCGTGCAGCAGACGGCCCGCGCCGATCGACCCGGCGATGATCAGCCCGCCCGCGACGAGCGCGCCGCGGGCCCCGGCCAGTTCCATCAGCAGGCCGAGCGCGGGCGGCCCGCCCAGACCCCAGACGGTGCCGATGCTGCCCCACACGCCGAGGACACGCCCCCGCATGCGGGCCGGTGGATCGGTCTGCAGGACGGCCGTGCCCGCGGTGTCCGACACGGACTCCACCACGGCCATCGGGACGACGAGCGCCAGCAGCACGGCCAGCGACGGCGACAGCCCGGCCAGGACCTGGAGCAGCCCGCCCGCCGCCGCGAGCGCGCCCACGAGCCGCACCGAGGGCCGCCGCAGCCGCGCCCCGAGGACGGCGCCGAGGATGCCGCCCACGGCGAGCACCGTGGACACCGTGCCGAACGCCCCGGCACCGCCGGCCAGCGGCCCGGTCACGAGCACCGCCAGGGTCAGCGAGTAGTTGCGCCCGAAGACGGCGCTGACTCCGGTGACACCGGCGAGCGCGAGGAGCCGGGGCCGCTTCACGAAGAACGCGAGGCCCTCCCCGACGGACATGCCGGGTTCCGGGCGCCGCCGCCCGGCCCGCGTCCGGGCCCCGGGGCGCGTGCCCCCCGGCCGGGGTGCCTGCGGGGCCACGACCGCTGCCGGGCCGCCCGCGTCCGGTACACGGTCCGCGTCCGGTGCCTGCTCCGTGCGCCGGTCCGTGCCCGGTGCCGTGCCCGCGTCGGGTGCGGGACCCGGGCCGGACGCCGCGCGGACGGCCCGCGCCGCCGCGCCGGCCGCCGGCCGGAGGAAGGGCACGACCGAGGCCACGAACAGGAACGACAGGCCGTTCGCGAAGTACGCGGCGGCCGTGCCGAGGAACCCGACCGTCACGCCCGCCAGCGCGGCACCCACGAGCCGGCCCGCCTGGTGCACGAGGGCACCCACCCCGATGGCCGAGGGGACGTCTCCCGCCGGGACGAGGTCGTTGCCCAGCAGGGCGCACGCCGGGCCGTCCACCGTGGCGACGACGCCGGTCACCGCGGCCAGCACCATCAGCGTGGTCATGTCCAGCAGGTCCAGTGCCACGAGGGCGGCCGTCACGAAGGCGACGGCGCCGAGGACGGCCTGGCTGACGGTGGCCGTCAGCTTCCGGGGCCAGCGGTCCACCGCGGCGCCGCCCAGCACGCTCATCAGCAGCGCGGGCGCGGCCTGCACGGACATCGACAGGCCGGTCGCGGCGGCGGACCCGGTGATCTGCAGCACCAGCAGGTTCTGCACGGTGAGCTGCATCCACGTACCGGCGTTCGACACGAAGTTCGCGACGGACCACCAGCGCATGCTGCGGTGTCTCAGCGACCGCCACGGGGAGTGGGACGGGCGGGGGGCGGCGGGCCGGGGCGCGGCCGGGGCGGGAGAAGAAGTCATGGTGCGCTGCTCGGAGACGAGTCGGTGGACTCAGTGGTGGAGACGACGGGAGGCAAAGGGGCACCGGCCGCGCTGCTCGGTGGCTCCGCGTCGTAGGTCGGAAGGCGCCGACCATCGTGGCAGAAGGGAGGGGCGGAGCGCCGCCACGCCGTTCGCCCGTGCTCCCGTGAACGGTCAACAGGCCCTGCCCGGCCGCCACTTGCCCGCCCAGTGGGGTTGATCACACCGGGCACCGGCCGTGGGGGATGTGGTCCCGCGCACGTGACCCCGTCCACAGCGGTCCCGCCCTCGCGTCCGGCCGCCGTGCCACGCACCCGGAGAGCGCCGCACGCGGCAGCCGTACGCGCACACGCCGGGCCCGTCGCGAGTGCGACGGGCCCAGGCGCGCGGGGAGTGCGCGGCGCGCGGGCGTCGGTGCGGCGCGCTCGTCACCAGCGGGAAGGCCCCCGGTCGGCCGTGCCCACCGCCCGACAGGGCGACCCCGGACGCGGTCGGCCGGTCCCGCGCCGGGGCGCCGACGACCCGCCGGCCGGGGCCGGCGGGCCGTGAGGGCGCGTGGTGGGTTCAGACCGGCAGCTTGGCGCGGGCGCGGGCGGCTGCGCCCGTCGGCCGCGCCCCGGCCCGTACGGAACGGCCCACCAGCTTCGCCTCGCGCCGCAGGTCGTGCGCCGCGTGCCGGCCCCGCCACAGCAGCGACGGGTCGCCCGCCGTGTCGTCGGCCGTGATCAGCAGGCCGCCCAGCAGGGAGAGGTTCTTGAAGAAGTGGACGCGCTGCTGTGCCCGCTCGCCGGGGTCGTCCGCCTCCCAGTAGCGGTGCGCCGCGATGGTGGTCGGTACCAGCGTGGCGGCGATGGCGAGTGCGGCGAGGCGCGGCATCCGGCCCGTCGCCAGCAGCAGACCCGCGCCGACCTGCACGGCCCCGTTGAGGCGTACCAGGTCCTCGGTGCTGTCGGGCAGCACCGGTACACGCGCCGTGATCGGCTGTACGACGGGTTCGGCGATGGGCGCGACCCGCTCGGGGTGGCGCAGGGAATCCATGCCGCCGGTCAGGAACATCGAGGCCAGCAGGGGCCGGCCGAGAACACGCAGCACACTCATGGCCACTCTCCAGGGTCGGGCGGTCGGTCGGGGACGGCGGGCAGCCCGGGGGTCGGCCCCACGGCGCCGCGGCCGCGCGGGGCGCGGCCCGCCACGGGTTCCCCCTCCGGGCGGGCCCTCACCCCGGTTCCCCGGAAGCCCCCCGAAAGTGTGTCCGGTGTTGCGATGCCCCGGCCCGGGTGTGACCGTGGAAGGAACGCC
>DASTDN010000597.1:0-2213 GCA_035710365.1 Streptomyces sp.
ACTCCCCGCCAAGAACTTTCAACGCTACGACCGGTTCGTCCCCGTTCCACACTCCCCCGAGATGTGGGGCACGCCACGTCGCCCGGGCGAGAGGATGCCGGGGCCGGTCCGCACGCCCCTTGAGACGATGTGACCCGGGGCGTCGGTTGCCGCCCGGGGTCACGATTTTCCCACGTGGCGTCAGCCGGCGGCATCGTCCTCGTCGACGCCCGTCCCATCATCCCCGTCCAGGTCCCAGTCGGGCGAATCCGGGTCGTAGTCGATGCGCTCCCCGCTCCAGGAGGCCTGGCGCAGCTCCACCCCGGGCACTCCGCTGACCAGGTCGAACGGGTCGATGAGCTGCGCGAGGGCCTCCGCGGTGTCTTCCGTCACAGCCCGCTCGGCGTGCACCCGCTCCCCGTCCGGCATCCCGGGGTCCGTGGCGACCCGGACGAGCGCGGCCCCGGTCACGGCGGCCTCGTCCTCGACCTCCAGCACAAGCTCCACACGCACGCGCACGAAGCGCGATGCCTCCTCAGTACTCATTCCCGGAGCGTACGGCCCGGCCCCGGCCGGACCGGACCGGCCTTGCGGCGGGCCCGCCCCCGCGACGCCCGCGCGGACCGCGGACCCCGCCGCAGACGGGCCCCCGCCCGCCGCGCACCGGGCCTCACGCCCCTCAACACCCGTGTGCCGCTGCGGCTAATATCGCCCTCCACGGCCAATTCACCAGCGTCACAAGGGGATCGATTCCGTGTCATCCGCTCGCCGATCGTTGCTGACCGCCACCGCCGCGGGCGTCCTGCTGGGCGCCCTGTGGTTCGTACCGTCCGCGAACGCGTCCGTGGACGACCTAGGCGGAGCGGAGTCCGCCGCGGGTGCCGCGTCCCCGATGGGGTCCCGGGACCCGGCGCCGGTACGGATCACCGCGTCGGACACGACCGGCCCCGCCGGGTCCGTGCGGGCCGAAGAGGCCGGGCAGGCCGCGGACGGTGTCGCGGAGCAGGTCAGGCTGGCCGACACCGGCAGTTTCGACAGCACGCCGTACGTCGTCGGCGGCACCCTCTTCCTCACCCTCGGCGCGGGCTTCGTCGTGTACTCGGTCCGCCGCGAACGCCTCGGTCTCTGACCAGACGTCACGCCGGGCCGCCGCCCGGCGCAATCCGCGCGCCGCCTACCGCAGCGGCCCCGTCACCGTCTCCGCGGCCGCCACGAGCCGCCCCTCCCGCACGAACGCCTCCGCCGCGGCCAGGTCCGGGGAGAGGAAGCGGTCGGGACCCGGGCCCTCGACGCCCGCCGCCCGCACCGCCTCGACGACCGCCCGCGAGGCCGGGGCCGGGGTCAGGCCCTCACGGAGCTGGATCGCCCGCGTCGCCGCGTACAGCTCGATCGCCAGGACGCGCGCGAGGTTGTCCACGGCCGTCCGCAGCTTGCGGGCCGCCGACCAGCCCATCGAGACGTGGTCCTCCTGCATCGCGGACGACGGGATGGAGTCCGCCGAGGCCGGTACGGCCAGCCGCTTCAGCTCGGCCACCAGCGCCGCCTGCGTGTACTGCGCGATCATCAGGCCCGAGTCCACGCCCGCGTCGTCGGCGAGGAACGGCGGCAGCCCGTGGCTGCGGTTCTTGTCCAGCAGGCGGTCGGTGCGGCGCTCGGCGATGGAGCCGAGGTCGGCCACCGCGACGGCCAGGAAGTCGAGGACGTAGGCGACCGGCGCGCCGTGGAAGTTGCCGTTGGACTCCACCCGGCCGTCGGGCAGGACCACCGGATTGTCGACGGCGGCCGCGAGTTCCCGCTCCGCGACCAGGCGGGCGTGCGCCAGGGTGTCGCGCCCGGCGCCCGCGACCTGCGGGGCGCAGCGCACCGAGTACGCGTCCTGGACGCGCGGCGCGCCCTCCTGGTGATGGCCTGTCATCCCGGAGCCCGCGAGGACGGCGGCCATGTTGGCGGCGCTGGCGGCCTGCCCGGGGTGGGGCCGGATCGCGTGCAGTTCGGGGGCGAGGACCCGGTCGGTGCCGAGGAGGGCCTCCAGGGTGAGGGCGGCCGTGATGTCGGCGGAGCGGTACAGGGTCTCCAGGTCGGCGAGGGCCATGAGGAGCATGCCGAGCATGCCGTCGGTGCCGTTGAGGAGGGCGAGGCCCTCCTTCTCGCGCAGTTCGACCGGCTGGATGCCGTGCGCGGCGAGGAGTTCGGCGGCCGGGCGCACGACACCGTCGGGGCCCTCGGCGTCGCCC
>DASTDN010000598.1:0-8063 GCA_035710365.1 Streptomyces sp.
TAGGTGCCGATGGTGGGGATGAACTGCGACACCAGGCCCACCCACACGGCGAGCACGGGCGCGTACGGCACGTCGAGGAACTCCAGCAGCACGAAGTGCGCCAGGCCCGAGACGAGGGCCATCAGGCCGCGCGAGTAGAGATAGCCGCCGGTCTTGTTGACCGCGATCTCCCACGCGCGCAGCACCTCGGCCTGCCGCGCGGGCGGCAGCACGGAGCACAGGGCGCGGCGCAGCCGGGGTCCGTCGGCGGCGAAGTAGAACGAGAACAGGGTGACCGTCAGCAACTGGAAGAGACCGCCGAGGACCTGGGCGGACACGTCGAGGACGCCGGTGGCGCTGTTCTGCACGTAACTGCGCAGCCAGTCGGAGCGCAGCAGGCCCTCCTGGACGTCCACGCGCCTGAGCTCGGTGTGGAAGTGCGTGTTGACCCAGGCGATGACGGAGTCGATGTAGTCGGGGAAGCCCTCGACCATCTTGATCAACTGGCCCGCGAGCATGGAGCCGAGCAGGGTGACGAAGCCGACCGCCACGACGATCACCGTGAGGAAGACCAGGGCGGTGGCCAGTCCTCTGCGCAGGCCGCGCGACGCCATCCGGCTCACCGCCGGTTCGACGGCGAGAGCCAGGAAGAACGCGATGAGGACGTTGATCAGCAGGCCGGTGAGCTGGTGGAAGGCCCAGCTGCCCAGTTGGAACACGGCGACCAGGGCGAGCGCGAGGACCATCGCGCGCGGCAGCCAGCGCGGCATGCGCACGCCGTCCGCCTGCCCCGGCGGCGGGCCGGGAGGTGTAGGGCCGGAGGGGGGCGCGTGCCGGGTCGTTCGCCCGGTGTCGTCAATGGGTGCCACGGTGCAAGTCTCGCCCACGCCGCCGACAGCCCGCTGCCGCCCCGTGCCCTCGGCGGCTCAGCGCTTGTCCTGCGGCACGTCCATCACCGCGCAGACCACCCGCCACACGTCCCTGGCGGACCAGCCGCAGGCCAGAGCCTCGTTCACCGTGTGACCGCCGAGCTCCGACATCACGTGGTCACGCGCGAACATTTCGGCGTAAGCCGGGCCGAAGTGATCTGCCATCCGCTCCCAGAAGACCGTCAACCGCATGCCACCAGTATCCCGCCCCCGGGGGTGGAGCCGGTGCCGGGACCGCTCGCCCGGGGTGCTTTGCGCCTACGGTCTGAGGCATGGCCGAAAAAGGAGCTTCCCGGCGCCCTCCGGTGTCCCCGGCGCCGTCTCCGCTCGCGCGTGCCGAGCGCTTCGTCTGGCTCACCGCGCGCGTGCTGGAGCAGCGTCTGTTCGCCCACGACTTCCGGGGCGGCCCCGCCGATCCGGTGGAGACGGCACTGGACGCCTACCGCAACGACGACGGCGGGTACGGGCACGCGCTGGAGCCCGATCTGCGCGGCCCCGTCAGCCAGCCCCTGCACACCGCCCACGCTCTGGACGTACTGGACGCCGTGGGACGCTGCGGTGGTCCGCGCGTGGAGCGCGTGTGCCGCTATCTGACATCCGTCTCCACGGCGGACGGCGCGCTTCCGGCGATTCATCCCGGCCAGCGCGGCTACCCGGCGGCGCCCTTCGTGCCCATCGTGGACGATCCGCCCAGCGAGCTGCTCGCGACCGGCCCGGTGGTCGGGCTGCTGCACCGCAACGAGGTGTGGCACGCATGGCTGTTCCGGGCCACGGACTTCTGCTGGCAGGCGGTCGAGTCCGTGACCCGGTCCCACCCCTACGAGGTGGAGGCCGCCGTCGCCTTCCTGGACCACGCGCCCGACCGCACGCGCGCGGAGGCGGCCGCCGGCCGTCTGGGCCGTCTGGTGCGCGAGCAGCGCCTCGCCGTCCTGGACCCGGACCGCCTCCAGGCGTATCCCGTGGCGCCCGGTTACGCACCGCGCGAGCACCACTTCCCGCACGACTACGCGCGTACCCCTCACAGCCTCGCGCGCGCGTGGTTCACGGACGAGGAGATGGAGCGTTCCCTGGACCACCTGGCGGCGGAGCAGGCCGGGGACGGCGGCTGGCCGGTCCGCTGGCGCCGGTGGGCACCGGCCCCCGCCATGGAGGCCCGCCCCCTGGTCACGCTGAGAGCGCTGCGCACCCTGCGCGCGTACGGCCGCGCCGTCGGCTGAGGACGGCCATGTGCGGGGTCCCCTCAGCCGCCCAGCGCCCGCAGCCCCGCGGTCACGGCCACGGCCGCCGCGACGACGGCAAGGAACGGCGCGCGCAGCACCAGTGCCACGGCGGCGGCGGCGACCCCGGCGGCACGCGCGTCCAGCACCAGAGCCCGCCCGTCGGCGAAGGTCTGCTGGGCGGTGAGGGCGGCGAGCAGGGCGACAGGCAGCAGCGCGGCGAGGCGCCGTACGAGCGGGCGTTCCAGCACGCCCGCGGGCACCATCAGGCCGGCGAGCTTGACGGCGTAGCAGCCGAGGGCCGTCACGCCGATCGCGATCCAGGTGTTCAACGGTCTTCCTCGGAGGGTGAGGGGGACGGGGACGTGCGCCGGTGCTGGCCGGTTTCCGGGCTTCCGGGTGCCTCGGGCGCGGTGGGTGCGTCCACGCGCGCGTGGCGGCGTCCGTGGGCCCACAGGACGGCCGGGGCGGCGAGCGCGGCCACCAGGACGGGCACGCCGGCGGGCAGGAGGGGCAGCAGGCCGAGGCCCAGCAGGACGGCGAGTCCGGCGACGGCCCGCTCGACCCCGCTGCTGAGCATGGGCGCGAGGAGCGCCAGGAAGACGGCGGGCCCGGCGGCGTCCAGTCCCCACGCGTCCGTGTCGCCGATGGCCTCGGCGCCCAGCGCGCCGAGCAGGGTGGTGAGGTTCCACAGGAGGTACAGGGTGAGCCCTGTCACGGCGAACCCGAGGCGCGCGCCGCGCCGGGTGGGCTGGGCCAGCGAGACGGCGGTCGTCTCGTCGATGACCCACTGCGCGGCGAACGGCCGCACTGCGCGCGGGAGGGCCAGGACCTGGGACAGGCGCAGCCCGTAGAAGGCGTTGCGCACGCCGAGGAAGAAGGCCCCCGCAGCCGCCGTGAAGGGGCTGCCCCCGGCCGCGAGCGCCCCCACCAGCGCGAACTGGGACGCGCCGGTGAACACGAGCAGGCTGAGCGCGCAGGTCTGCCAGAGCGAGAGCCCGCCGCCGGCCGACGTCACGCCGAACGCGAATCCGGAGAGTCCGACCGCGACCCCGACGCCGAGGGCGTCCCGTACGACGGCCCTGTCCGGCTTCTCGCCGCTCGCCATGCCTGTGTCCGTCGCCACAGTGGTGTCCGCCCTTGCTGTCTTTTCCGCCACGCCCCGGACGGTACGCGGAACCACCACCGCGCGTCGCATCCGTTCCCGCGCCCCGCTCACGCCCGCGCGCTCCTTCCGCTTCCCGCGCTCTCCCGGCCCGGGCTGCGAACGCTCCCCGCCCCCGCCTCCGGCGGACGCCGGGGTGGGAGCCCGCCGGCCGGTCCGTCCGCGCCGGGGATCACGGGCGCAGTGGAGCCATTCGCGCTGCTCACGCCCATTGTCAGTGGTCGGGTGCACGATGGACGCATGGTCAGCTCCGCACACCGGGCCCTGGACGGCTTCTCCCCCGCGACCCGCGGCTGGTTCTCGGGCGCCTTCTCCGCGCCCACGGCGGCCCAGGCGGGCGCCTGGGGCGCCATCCGCGAGGGCTCGGACGTGCTGGTCGTCGCCCCGACCGGCTCCGGCAAGACCCTGGCCGCGTTCCTCGCCGCGCTGGACGGCCTGGCGTCCGCCCCGCCCCCGGCCGACCCGAAGAAGCGCTGCCGCGTGCTGTACGTGTCTCCGCTCAAGGCGCTCGCCGTCGACGTCGAACGCAATCTCCGCAGCCCGCTGACCGGCATCCGCCACGAGTCGGTGCGGCTCGGGCTGCCCGAGCCGGAGGTGAAGGTCGGCATCCGCTCCGGCGACACCCCCGCCGCCGAGCGCCGCGCCCTGGCCACGCGCCCGCCGGACATCCTGATCACGACACCGGAGTCGCTCTTCCTGATGCTGACGTCCGCCACCCGCGAAGCGCTGACCGGCGTCGAGACGGTGATCCTGGACGAGGTGCACGCCGTCGCGGGCACCAAGCGCGGCGCCCACCTCGCGCTGTCCCTGGAGCGGCTGGACGAACTGCTGGCGAAGCCCGCCCGCCGCATCGGGCTGTCCGCGACGGTCCGCCCCGTCGACGAGATCGCCCGGTTCCTGTCCCCGCGCCGCAAGGCGACGGTCGTCCAGCCGGAGTCGGGCAAGGAGTTCGACCTGTCCGTCGTCGTCCCCGTGGAGGACCTGGGCGAGCTGGGCGGCTCCCCGGTCGCCGAGGGCTCCGAGGGCCAGGAGCGCCCGTCGATCTGGCCGCACGTCGAGGAACGCATCACCGACCTGGTGCAGTCCCACCGCTCGACGATCGTGTTCGCGAACTCCCGCCGCCTCGCGGAACGCCTGTGCAACCGGCTCAACGAGATCGCGTACGAGCGCGCCACCGGCGAGACCCTGGACGAGCAGCACGCCCCCGCGGAGCTGATGGGCGGCTCCGGCGCGGCCCAGGGCGCCCCGCCGGTCATAGCCCGCGCGCACCACGGCTCCGTCTCCAAGGAGCAGCGCGCCCTGGTGGAGGAGGACCTCAAGGCGGGCCGGCTCCCGGCGGTGGTGGCCACCTCCAGCCTGGAGCTGGGCATCGACATGGGCGCCGTCGACCTGGTCGTCCAGGTCGAGTCCCCGCCGTCCGTGGCCTCGGGCCTGCAGCGCGTGGGCCGCGCGGGGCACCAGGTCGGCGCGGTCTCCACGGGCGTGGTCTTCCCGAAGTACCGGGGCGACCTGGTGCAGGCCGCCGTCGTCACCGAGCGGATGCGCACCGGCGCCATCGAGTCGCTGAGGGTCCCGGCGAACCCGCTGGACGTGCTGGCCCAGCAGCTCGTCGCGATGACGGCGCTGGACACCTGGCAGGTGGACGACCTGCTCGCCACGGTCCGCCGCGCCGCGCCCTTCGCCTCGCTCCCGGAGTCGGCGTTCACGGCCGTCCTGGACATGCTCGCCGGGCGGTATCCGTCGGACGCGTTCGCGGAGCTGCGCCCGCGCGTGGTGTGGGACCGCGTGGCGGGCACCGTCACCGGCCGCCCCGGGGCGCAGCGCCTCGCCGTCACGTCCGGGGGCACGATCCCCGACCGCGGCCTGTTCGGCGTGTTCCTCGCCGGGTCCGACCCGAAGAAGGGCGGCGGCCGGGTGGGCGAGCTGGACGAGGAGATGGTGTACGAGTCCCGGGTCGGGGACGTGTTCACGCTCGGCACCAGTTCGTGGCGCATCGAGGACATCACCCGCGACCGCGTCCTGGTCTCCCCGGCGCCGGGCGTACCGGGCCGGCTGCCGTTCTGGAAGGGCGACCAGTTGGGCCGCCCGCTGGAGCTGGGCCGCGCGCTGGGCGCGTTCCTGCGCGAGGTGGGCTCCCTGCCCGCGGAGGACGCCCGGCTGCGCCTGCTGGCGGCCGGGCTGGACGCCTGGGCCGCGGACAACGTCCTCGCGTACCTGGCCGAACAGCGCGAGGCGTGCGGTCACGTCCCGGACGACCGCACGATCGTCGTCGAGCGGTTCCGTGACGAGATGGGCGACTGGCGGGTCGTCGTGCACTCCCCGTTCGGCGCCCAGGTGCACGCCCCGTGGGCGCTCGCGCTCGGCGCCAAACTTTCCGAGCGGTACGGCATGGACGCGCAGGTCATGCACGCCGACGACGGCATCGTGCTGCGCCTGCCCGACGCGGACCTGATGGGCCTGGACCTGCTCGACCAGGAGCCGGTGAGGGCGGGCCGGGAGTACGACGCCGAGCAGGCCCCGGTGGGCGCCGCCGACGTCGTCTTCGACAAGGGCGAGGTCGACCAGGTCGTCACCGACCAGGTGGGCGGCTCGGCCCTGTTCGCGGCGCGCTTCCGCGAGTGCGCCGCCCGCGCGCTGCTGCTGCCGCGCCGCAGCCCCGGCCGGCGCACACCGCTGTGGCAGCAGCGCCAGCGGGCCTCCCAGCTCCTGGAGGTGGCCAGCGAGTTCGGTTCCTTCCCGATCGTCCTGGAGGCGGTCCGCGAATGCCTCCAGGACGTCTTCGACGTTCCGGGCCTCGTGGAACTGATGGGCGACGTGGAGGCCCGCAAGGTGCGCCTGGTGGAGGTCACCACCCCGGAGCCGTCCCCGTTCGCGCGCTCCCTGCTGTTCGGGTACGTCGCCCAGTTCCTGTACGAGGGGGATTCGCCGCTCGCCGAGCGCCGTGCCGCCGCGCTGTCGCTGGACTCGCGGCTGCTGGCCGAGCTCCTGGGCCAGGCGGAGCTGCGGGAACTGCTCGACGCCGAGGTGCTGACGGAGCTGGAGCGCGAGCTGCAGTGGCTCACCGACGAACGCCGCGTCAAGGACGTGGAGGGCGTCGCCGACCTGCTGCGCGTGCTGGGCCCGCTCACCGACGCGGAACTCGCCGCGCGGGGCGCCGACCAGCAGTGGGGGTGGCAGTTGGCGTCCGCCCGCCGCGCGATCCGCGTACGGATCGCGGGAGCGGAGCACTGGGCGGCCGTCGAGGACGCGGGGCGGCTGCGTGACGCGCTGGGCACGGCCCTGCCGGTCGGGGTGCCGGAGGCGTTCACGGAGCCGGTGAAGGACCCGCTCGGCGATCTCCTCGCACGCTTCGCCCGCACCCACGGCCCGTTCACATCGGCCACGGCGGCGGCCCGTTTCGGCCTGGGGCCGGCGGTCACCGAGGGCGCGCTGCAGCGGCTTTCGGCGGCGGGCCGGGTCGTCCAGGGCGAGTTCCATCCGGCGGGCATCGGGCAGGAGTGGTGCGACGCGGCGGTGCTGCGCCGTCTGCGCCGCCGTTCCCTGGCCGCCCTGCGGCAGGAACTGGAGCCGGTACCGCCGCCCGCGCTCGCCCAGTTCCTGCCCCAGTGGCAGCACATCGGCAAGGGGCACACGCTGCGGGGCGTGGACGGGCTGGTGCGCGCGGTCGAGCAGTTGCAGGGCGCCTCCGTACCGGCGTCGGCCCTGGAGAAGCTGGTACTGCCGTCCCGCGTGGCGCAGTACACGCCCGCCATGCTCGACGAACTCACCGCGGCCGGGGAACTGGTGTGGGCCGGCGCGGGCGCGCTGCCCGGCAAGGACGGCTGGATCTCCCTGTATCTGGCGGACGCGGCCCCCCTGCTCCTGCCGCCGCCGCATCCGCTCGAACTGACGGCCCTTCACCAGTCCGTCGTGACCACCCTGTCCGGCGGCTACGGCCTGTTCTTCCGCCAGATCGCCGACCAGGTCCGCGCCACCACCCACCCCGAGGCGACCGATCCGGACCTGGCGGACGCGGTGTGGGACCTGGCCTGGTCGGGCCGGCTCACCAACGACACGCTTGCCCCGCTGCGCGCCCTGCTGGGTTCGGGGCGTACCGCCGGTGCGACGGCCCACCGCGCCAAGCGGGCGGTGCCGCGCGGCCGTTACGGTTCCCTGACGGCCGCCGCCCGCTCCGCGTCCCGCAGCGGCCCGCCGACGGTCGCCGGCCGCTGGTCCCTGCTCCCGGACCGCGAACCCGACGCCACCGTCCGCGCCCACGCGCTGGCCCGTACGCTGCTCGACCGGCACGGCGTGGTGACCCGCGGCGCCGTCTCCGCCGAGGGCGTCGAGGGCGGCTTCTCGGCGACGTACCGCGTCCTGGCCGCCTTCGAGGACAGCGGACAGGCCCGCCGCGGCTATGTGGTGGAGGGCCTGGGCGCGGCCCAGTTCGCGATGGACGGCGCGGTGGACCGCCTCCGCGCCGTGGCGAACGCCCGCGAGAGAGGCGAGACGGGCCCGGCGTCGTCGTTCCCCCACGGTCCCGGCGGACAAGCGGGCGGACAGCCTCACGCCGCCCCGGCCGATGCCTGGCACGACGACCACGGGGGCAACCGCGGCACCGCCACAAGCCCTGGCTTCCCGGCCGCCCCCTTCCCCTCGCCCGACGACTTCGGCGCCCTCGACGTCCCGGACTTCCCGCCGCCCCCCGGGGACTACTTCTCCCCCGGGGACCTCGGCTCCCCGGGCTCCGGCGGCCCCCGGGGCGGTCCGGGCCGGCCGTACGGCTCCGCCATG
>DASTDN010000599.1:0-4502 GCA_035710365.1 Streptomyces sp.
CACGCCGTCGGCGCGGCCGGTCCGGCCGCGGCCCCCTCCTCCCCGGCCCCCGGCTCCGGTGCCACGATCCGCCTCGCGGGCCGCGCGGAACGCACCGCCGTCGCCGTCCCGGCGGTGTCCGGCGCGGACGCCCGCCTCACCGCTCCCGGCGGCCCGCTCGGCGGAGAGAGCCGCATCCACCTCGCGGTCGCGGCCGGGACGTACGACGTCCGCGTGGCCCGCGGCGGCACCGGCCGGATCGGCACGGTCACCCCCGGCGCGCGGCGCGGGCGGCGAGCCGCTCCGGTGCGCCCCGCGCCCGTGCGGCCGGACTCGGGGGCGCCGACCGCCGCCTCGCCCGTCGCGTCCGTGGAGCCGGGCGGCGGCGCCCGGCTCCACGGCGACGACGAGGCCCGGGGCAGCGGCCCCGGCACGGGCCACGTCGTGACCGGTCTGGTCCTCGCGTCGGTCGCCTCGGGGGCCGTGGTCTTCGGCGGTGCGCGTCGCAGGGGCCGCCGGGCGGGCTGACCGGCCGCCTCCGGCGACGACCGCGAACGGACGGTCCGCCCCCGCCGCGACCTGGCCGGATGCGGTCCCTCGGCCTCCCGGACCGTGCCGGGCCGTGTGCCAGGATGGGGGACTCGGCACGGTGCACCAGGGGGGAACGGATGTACGGCAGCAGGGAGGGCTGGGCGACGGGCGGCGCACGAGCCGCCGCGGTGATGCTGGGCGCGGCACTGCTGGTCACCGGGTGTTCCGGCTCCGGCGACGGGAACGGCGGCGGGCCCCGGGGCGGGGACGAGGACGGTGCGGCGGGCATCACCCAGCGGCCCAGGGAGACCACCCCGTTCTGGGTCAACCCGGACGGCACGGCGGCCCGTCAGGTCGCCGCGTACGAGAAGGCCGGCAAGCGGGCCCAGGCCGGCAGGATCCGGGAGATCGCCGAGCAGCCGGTCGCGGAGTGGATCGGCCCCGAGCAGCCCGAGCGGGAGGCCCGCGGCTTCACCGAGGCCGCCGCGAAGGCGGGCCGCACCGCGCTCCTCGTCCTCTACAACATCCCGCACCGCGACTGCGGCCAGTACTCGCGGGGCGGCGCGGCCGACGGAAACGCCTACCGGGCCTGGACCGACGGCGTGGCCAGGGGCATCGGGGACCGCCCGGCGGCGGTGGTCCTCGAACCGGACGCCGTCCTGCACCTGGTGGACGGCTGCACCCCCGACGAGTACCACGAGGAGCGCTACGACCTCCTCAAGGACGCGATCACCAAGCTCACGGCCCTGAAGAACACCAAGGTCTACCTGGACGCGGGCAACGCCGGCTGGGGTGACCCCGACCAGATCTTCGAACCGCTGAAGTGGGCGGGCGTCGACGCGGCCGACGGTTTCTCGGTCAACGTCTCGAACTTCTACACCACCCCCGAGTCCGTCGCGTACGGCAAGCGCCTGTCGGCGAAGGTCGGGCGCAAGCACTTCGTCGTCGACACCAGCCGCAACGGCAACGGCCCCTACACCGAGGGCGACCCGGGCGAACGCTGGTGCAACCCGCCCGGCCGCGCCCTCGGCGAGACCCCGACGACGAAGACGGCGGACCCGCTGGTCGACGCGTACCTGTGGGTCAAACGGCCGGGCGAGTCCGACGGCGAGTGCAAGGGCGGCCCGAAGGCGGGCCGGTGGTGGCCCGCCTACGCGCTGGGACTCGCCGAGGAATCCGCCCCCTGATCCCCCGCGGGGGGCGGGGGATCAGGGCACCCGCACCCACTGCGCCTTGCTCGGCACGCCGTCGCCGTCCGTCACGAACAGCATGTACCAGCCCGACTGCACCAGGTTCCGGTTCCTCGGCACCGTCACGGTCACCTCGTCCCCGGACACCTGGAAGTCCAGGGCCACGGACCGCTGGTCGACGTCGGTGACGTGCGTGGCCGCGCTCGGCCGGATCAGCCGCGCCGTCTTCACCGCCGACGCCTGCGCGGAGGTGAACGTGCCCGTCCCGCCCCGTGCGATGGTCCGCGGCCCGCCGGACAGCGACGGCCGCTGCCCGCGGTACAGGTACGGCGGCGTGTAGATCTCGATGCGCTGGTCGAACGTGCCCGGCCTGGTGTTGTCGGCGTCCGAGTACAGCGGGTCCGAGCCGAAGAACATCACGCGCCCGTCGGGCAGCAGCACCGAGCCGGAGTGGTAGTTGCGGCCCACCAGCGGATCGGCGACCCGCTCGAAGGTGTTGCGCTCCGTGTCGTACAGCCGGGCCTGGAGGATGTCGGAGCCGCCGCGGCCCCGGTAGTCCTCCGAGCCGCCGGACACCAGCACCGAGTCGTCGGGCAGCACCGACGCCTGCGGGTAGCGGGTGCCCTTCTCCAGCGAGGGGCCGTCCGTGAACCGGGGATCGTCGTCCTTCAGGCCGACGATGCGGGTCTTCTCGCTCGACCGCCGGGACTCGCCGACCCCGCCGCCGCCGATCACCATGTACCGCTCGTCCTGCGCGGGCGGCAGCAGCACCGTGCCGGACGTCTCCAGCAGCGTCGGGTCGCTCATCCCGGGGATCTCCGCGAACGTGTCGCTGTCCACGTCCCACACGCCCGGCACCCGGCCCACGTTGTCCGGCCCGTAGCCGGCGTTGGAACCCGAGTAGAAGATCTTGCCGTTCTGCGTCAGGAACAGCGCCGGGTACGTCGGGAACTGCCGGTTCCTGTCCGTGTACTCCCACGTCCGGGTCTTCGGGTCGAAGACCTCGTTCTTGCCGGGGACGAGCTGGCCGATGTCGTCCAGTCCGGAGACGCTGAGGACGCGCCCGTCGCTCAGCGTGGTGAGCGTCGGGTACCAGCGGGCCTCCTTCATCGGGTCGACCTTGATGTACTTCTCCGCCACCGGGTCGAACTCGTACGCGTCCCGGATGCCCTGGAAGTCCTTCTTGTCCAGGGCGAGCTTCTGCGCCATGCCGTACGTGTTGCGCGCGTCGGCGCCGGACAGGCCCTGCACGCGGTAGTTGTCCTGGGTGCCCGTCTCGTGCCGGGCGCCCTCCTGCTGCGCCTCGACGTAGATCCGGCCGAGCCCGGGGTCGTTGCGCACGAACACGCCGGTCGCCGGGTCGAAGACCTTCTTCGCGCGCGGCACCAGCACCGGGTCCTTCGACACGAACGTCTTGCCGTTGCGCTTGCCGGTGAACTTGGTGCCCGCGGGCAGCGTGATCGGCTTGTCCGGGTTCTCGTTGTGGACGATCATCAGGCCGCCGGCCTTCTTCACGTCGCCCTTGAGCTTCTCGTACCGCTTGGTGCCGCCCGCGATCAGCAGGTTGCCGTTCGCCAGTTGGGTGTGGCCGGTGCAGAACAGGTCGGTCGGCGTCGGCACGCTCTTGACGGTGCCCTTCACGGGGTCCCAGATCCGGGTGTCGTACCGCTTCGCGTCGAAGTTGTCCTGGTTGTTGCCCGAACCCGCCACGAGCAGCACCTTCCCGGTGCGCAGCAGCGCCGCGTGGATGGTGTTCTGGCGGTACTCCTCGGGGAAATCGACGATGTCCCAGTGGCCGTTCTCGGCTTTGTACTCGGCCTTGTTGATTTGGTACTGGTGGTATTTCTCGGAGCCGAAGCGGTAGAGCCACGGCCCGTTCATCCCGGCCAGCGCGACTACCACCGCCGTACCCACCGCCAATCGACGGGCCCGGCGGCGGCCGGCACGGTCCTTCATTCCTCACGTCCCCCAAGTCCACCCAGGGTGATCTGCATGGTCTGCTCCGACGGAGGCTGCTCCGCCGGCACGGTACGGGCGCCCCGCTGCTGCGGCATGTGGGGCGCGGCCGGCGACTGGGGCGCCCGCGGCGCCTGTGGTCCGCGCGCGGCGTGGGAGGGGCGGGCGGCCGGCCGCTTCCCGCCCCGCCGCCGGGAGACCCCCTGCTGCCCCTTTGGCCCCTTCCGCTCCTTCTTCTCCCGCCGCAGTCCGTGCCGCCACGCGAACACCGGCGTGGCGGTGATCAGCAGGGCGAACGCCGCCCAGACGATCATCGCGGGATGCGCGTGCCCGTAGACGAAACCGGCGGTGATGGAGGCGCCGAAGACTGCCACGAAGTACCAGTGGTAACGGAACGTCGCGAACCACCGGTCCGGGCTCGCGGAATCACCCTTGGGAGTGACGACGAACTTGCTCTTGCGGCGCAGCGCGGAGTCGATCAGCGCCTTCGCGTACAGCGGCGCGGACAGCGCGGACATCACCATGCCGGCCACCCCGCCGGAGCCCTCCGGCTCGTGCGGCGAGACGTTGTGCCGCCGGTTCCAGACGTACAGGCCGATCTGGAGGGCGGAGGCGTTGCCGTAGAGCATCAGCCAGACGGCCGGGTCGATGTTCACACCCGACGCGCCGAGTCCCAGGAACAGCGCGCAGCTCAGCGCGGCCAGGATCCAGTTCAGGGCCGACATCGGATAGAAGATGATCATCATCGTGTAGTTGAAGAGCTTGCCCGGCGGCAGCGAGTACCAGCCCTTCCAGTACTGCGTGAGGATCGTCTCGTACGTGCCGCGCGACCAGCGCATCTGCTGG
>DASTDN010000600.1:0-12529 GCA_035710365.1 Streptomyces sp.
TCCGGATGTCGTCGGGTGTGGCGGCGGCATGGTGGGGCACGGCGGGGGCGGCGCGTCCCGGCCGGGGGCCGGCGTGCCCGGCCGCGCGCGCCGGGCTCCGGCCGGTCTTTCGGACCTCTCGGCCTCTCGGTCGATCGGCCGGCCGTGCAACGTGGGCCGTGCCCGCCCTGCGCGGCCGGGTGCGGAGAAGCCGGGGGCGCGCACGAGGGCGAGGCAGGTGTGGCGGGGCCGCGGCGCGCGGCGGTGTCCCGCGGGTGGCCGCCGGGTGGCAGGCGTGCCGACGGCGGTCCGGCGGCGTGCACCGGCCGCGGTCCCGCGCCGCACGGCCCGGCCCCGCGTGCCGTGGCATCCCCCGCGTCCAGGCCCGACGGCGAGCCGTCCGCCCCTGCGACCACGCACGTCCGTCACGGCACACCTCCTCAGCCCGCCGCGGGCCGACGCGTCCCGCCGCCCGACTGCCCCGTTTCGTTCCTTCCAGACTCCGTCAGGCCGCGGTGTCGCGCATCCATGGGCCGCGCATCGCGCCGCCGCCGTCCGGGGCACCCCGGCGGGGCGACGGGGAGGCGACGGCGGATCAGCCCCTCGGCGCCATGACGTAGCGGCTTCCGGCAACCGGGGTCACGCTGGGGAGGGACGGGGACGGAAGGGGGCGGCTCAGGGACCTCTGGAGGTGTCATGAGCGGTACCGACGGGCGGGGTGCGATCGTCGTGGGTGTCGATCCCGATCCCTCGAAGCGGCTGGCCCTCGCCTGGGCCGCCGACGAGGCGGAACGCCGCGGCCTGCCGGTGCGGCTCGTCCACGCCCAGGGTGTGCCGACGGGTGGGTACCGGTCGGGCGAAGCGCTGCCGTCCTGGGAGGAGTGGAACCGCGCGCTGCACGGGGCGGGCGCCGAGGTGCTCGAGGAAGCGGTGGCCCTCGTCGAGTCCCGGTGGCCGACGGTGGAGGTGTCGACGGTGCTGGCGGAAGGGGAGCCGGCCTGGGTTCTGCGCGAGGAGGCGCGGAACGCCTCCATGGTCGTGGTGGGTTCCTGGCACTTGAGCGTCCGGCGCGAGATGTTCACCTCCGCCTCCGTGGTGCTTCCCGTCTCCGCCCACGTTTCCTGCCCGGTCGTCGTCGTTCCGGAGCCGGAGCACATCACCACGCGGCCCGCGTACTTCGTGGTCGGCGTGGACGGCAGCCCGCACTCGGCCGCGGCGGTGGACGTGGCGTTCGAGGAGGCGGCGCTGCGCGGCGCGTCCCTCCGAGCCCTGTACGTGTGGCATCCGCCGCTGCTCGGTGTCCTCGACGAGGAGGCCGCGGCCCAGGAGTGGCGCCGTGTGCTCTCCGAGACGGTCGCCGGCCGCACCGCGACCCACCCGGAGGTGGAACTGCACCACGAAGTCGTACGGGGCCACCCCGTGCAGGTCCTGGCGGAAGCCTCGCAGCACGCGCTGGGGCTGGTGGTGGGGACCCGCGGGCAGGGAGGTTTCACGGGCATGCTGCTGGGCTCGGTCAGCCAGGGGGTGCTGCACCACGCCCACTGTCCCGTCATCACGGTCCCGGGGTGAGGCGCCGCACGGATGAGGCGCACCGGTCCGGACCGGCCGGCAGTGGGCGGAGCGACGGGCGCGGCCCGCGCCGCCCCGGGTCGCGCTGCGCGTTCCCCGGTACGGGAACTCCCCGCCGGTGAGGTCTTCGACGCCCTGGACAGCTCACCGCGGGGCTTGTCGGCGGAGCGGGCACGGGCGGGGCTGGAGCGGCACGGGCCCAACGAAATGCCGCACGCGAGACGGCCCCCGGTGTGGCGGCAGCTCGGAGCCCAGTTCACGGACCTCTTCGCGGTCGTGCTGCTCGTCGCCTCGGGGATCACCTTCCTGGCCTACGGGCTGGAAGAGCACGGCGACGTGGGCACTCTGCAGCTCGCGGTGGCGATCCTGGGCGTCGTACTGCTCAACGCCGCCATCGGTTTCGCGCAGGAGTACTCCGCCGAACGGACGGCTCAGGCACTGGAGGCGATGGTGCCCCGCGCCTGCCGGGTGCTGCGTGACGGCCGGCGGCTGGAGGTGCCGGCCCAGGACCTGGTGCCGGGCGACGTGGTGCTGCTGGAGGCCGGGGACGCCGTCCCGGCGGACTGCCGGGCGGTCGAGGCGCACGAGCTGAGGGTGAACAACGCGCCGTTGACCGGGGAGAGCAACGCCGTGGGCCGTACGGCCGATCCGGTACCGGCCGGGCCGCCGCTGGAGGCCCGCAACTTCCTGTTCATGGGAACGGACGTCGTCGCCGGTTCCGGGCGGGCCGTCGTCCACGCCACCGGAGCGGCGACCGAGTTCGGGCGGATCTACCGGCTGGCCGCGGCGGCTCCGCGGCAGCGGACCCCGCTGCAGCACCAGGTGGCCTCCATGGCGCGCCGGGTGGCGGGGGCGGCCCTGGCGACGGGTGCCCTGGTGTTCGCCGTGCGGCTGCCCACCGGGGAGTCCGCGGTGGGCCTGTTCGTGTTCGCGCTGGGGGTGATGGTCGCGCTGGTGCCGGAAGGACTGCCGGCCACCCTCTCGGTGTCCCTGGCGATCGGTGTACGCCGGATGGCGCGTCACCATGCCTTGATCAAGCAACTGCTGGCGGTGGAGGCGCTCGGGTCGACCACGGTGGTGTGCACCGACAAGACCGGGACGCTCACCCAGGCCGAGATGACCGTCACCCGGGTGTGGGCGGGCGGTGCGACCCATGCGGTGACCGGTGTGGGATACGCCCCGGACGGTGAGGTCGCCGCCCCGCCACCGGTGCGCGAGCTGCTCCGGGTGGCCGGCCTGTGCTGCAACGCCCGTCTCGTTCCGCCGGAGGACACGCGGCGCTGGCGGGTGCTCGGGGACACCACGGAGGGTGCCCTGCTCGTGGCCGCGGCCAAGGCCGGTCTCGACCCGCACGCGGAGGAGGAGGCGGCTCCTCGCGTGACCGAGTTCCCCTTCGACTCGGACCGCAAGCTGATGACCACGGTGCACAGGACCGGCCCGCGCTACGAGGCGTGCGTCAAGGGAGCGCCCGCCGAGCTCCTGGCGCGCTGCACCGAGGCGCTGTGGCAGGGAGGCGGCGCGCCGCTGACCGAGCAGGGACGCGCCGCGGTCCTCGCGGCCGGTGACGCTCTGGCGTCGCAGGGGCTGCGCGTCCTCGCCGTGGCGCGGCGGGAGCTGGACGGGCCCCGCCCCGCGCAGGCCGAGGCCGAGTCCGGACTCGGGCTCCTGGGACTGGTCGGCATGCTGGACCCGCCCCGCCCGGAGGTCGCCGACGCGGTCACCGCCTGCCGCGGGGCGGGAATCCGCATCGTCATGGTCACCGGGGACCACCCGCTCACGGCGGAGGCGGTGGCCCGTCGGGTAGGGATCGTAGGAGGGCCGCGCCCGGTGGTGGTGACGGGCGCCCGGCTCGACACGATGAGTGAGGACGCGCTGGACGCGCTGCTCGCCGAGCCGTCCGAGCTGCTGCTGTGCCGGGTCAGTCCCGAGCACAAGATGCGCGTGGTGCGCGCTTTCCGGCGGCGGGGCGAGGTGGTGGCGGTCACCGGGGACGGGGCCAACGACGCACCGGCGCTGAAGCACGCCGACATCGGCGTGGCGATGGGGGCGTCGGGCACCGACGTGGCCCGGGAAGCGGCCTCGATGGTGCTCCTGGACGACTCGTTCGCCTCGATCGCCGCGGCGGTGCGGCTCGGCCGGGCCGTCTACCAGAACATCCGCAAGTTCCTCGTCTACCTCTTCAGCCACAACATCGGGGAGCTGGTCCCCATCCTGGCGGCGACCTTCGCCGGTTTCCCGCTGGTGCCCATCAGCGCGGTGCAGATCCTGGCGATCGACCTGGGGTCCGATGTGCTGCCGGCCCTGGCGCTGGGGGCCGAGCCGCCCGAGCCCGACGTGATGGAACGCCCGCCGCGTTCCCGCCGGGAGCGTCTTTTCTCGGCCGCCGTGGTGGGGCGCATCCTGTTCCTGGGCGGCATCCAGGCCGTCTGCGTCACCGGCGTCTTCTTCTGGCACGTGAGGTCCTCCGGCATCCCGTTCGACGACTTCACCAGCGACACCCCCGTCTACCGGGAGGCGATCACGATGGTCCAGGCCGGGATCGTGCTCAGCCAGTTCTTCAACGCGCTCGCCGTACGCACCGACCGCCAGAGCGTGGTGAAGGCGGGGCTGCTGTCCAATCCGGCCCTGCTGGCCGCGGGCGGGTTCGGCGTCGCCCTCATGGCCGCGGTCAGCTACGTGCCGCTGCTCCAGGACGTCTTCAACACCGCGGCGCTCGACGCCGCCGACTGGGCGGTACTGGCCGGGCTCGGGACGCTGCCGCTGATCGCGGACGAGGCCCGCAAGTGGTGGCTGCGGCGCCGCCCCGACCGTCCGAAAGGAGTGGCACGGTGAGGATCGTCGTCGTCGGCTGCGGACGGGTGGGGTCCGCCCTGGCCGGTCTGCTCGCCTCCGAGGGACACGACGTGCAGGTCGTGGACCGGAGTCCCAGGGCGGCCCGGCTGCTGCCCGGCAGCCCCCGCATCCACTTCCACGAGGGCAGCGGACACAGCCGCGCCGTGCTGGAGGCCGCCGGTGTCGAGCACGCGGACGCCCTCGTGGCCGTCACCCCGCGGGACAACGGCAACATCGTCAGTGCGCGCACGGCGAAGGAGACCTACCGGGTCCCGGCCGTCCTCGCCCGCGTCTGCGACCCGCGGCGCTCCGGCGTCTACCGCGAACTCGGCATCCCCACGGTCGCCGGCGTCCACTGGACGGTGCACCGCATGCACCAGATGCTGCTGCACCGCCACCTGTCCCCCGACATCAGCTTCGGCAACGGAGAGACACTCCTCCACCGCTCCGAGGTACCGGCCTATCTGGCAGGGCGGCCGCTGTCCGAGTTCGAGGTCGACGGCGAGATCAGGGTCGTCGAGGTCACCCGCGGGGGCCGCTCCCTGATCCCCACGCACAGCACGCCCGCCCGAGCGGGCGACCTGGTCACCTTCGCCGTCGCCGCGACCGCGCTCGGCAGGCTGCGCGGATTCCTGGACAAGGAGCTGGGCACGTGAACGTGATCATCGCCGGAGCCGGGCGGCTCGGCACCCAGATCGCCCGGGTGCTGGCCGCCGCCCGCAACAGGGTGACGCTGATCGACGCCGACGACGACCGTGTCGCCGAGCTGAAGGGGCACGTCCCGGCGCGGCTGGTCTCCGGCGACGCCAGCGAACCGGCGCTGCTGGAACACGCCGGCGCGGCGACCGCCGACCTGCTCGTCGCCGCTACCGGGGATGACGAGGACAACCTCGTCATCAGCCTGCTCGCCAAACGCCGGTTCGCCGTGGAGCGCGTCGCCGCCCGCGTCAACGAGGCCGACAACGCCTGGCTGTTCGACGAACGCTGGGGTGTGGACGTCGCCGTCCCCGCCACCACCCCGCTCATCTCCCTCATCGAGGAGGCCACCGGGGCCACCGACACGGTGGCCCTGCTGCGCCTGAGCAAGGCAGGCGTCGACGTGATCGAAACGGCCATCACGCCACAGTCCGGGGCGGCGGGGCGGATCCTGGGCGACGTCCGGCTGCCCGAGGGGACCGTCGTCGCCACGGTCGTCCGTGACGGGCAGCCCACCGTGCCGGACTCCGCGCTCCGGCTCCGGCCCGGTGACGAGATCCTGCTCGTCTCGCACCACGCGAACGAGCAGGACATCCACGCCGCCTTCCAGTGACGGCCACCGGACATCCACGCGGCCTTCCAGTGACGGCCGCCGGACATGAAGCCGTCCCGCGTGGCGGCGCGGGGTGGCTTCCCGGTGCGAGATCTCCGGGCGGGTGACTCCCCGGTGCGAGCCGCCTCCGCCGGGCTCCTGCTCCCGCTTCCGCTCCTTCTCGCGCGCCTTCTCCCGCTCCCGCTCCGGGGTTTCCCTCACTCCCGGTGCAGCGCGACCTTGAGGGCGCCCGTGGCGGCCCCCCGGGCGAACACCTCGTAGGCCCGCTCCATCCGGTCGAGACCGAAATGGTGGGTGACCAGCCGGGACACGGACAGGTCGCCGAAGCTCAGCCGCTCCAGCAGCCAGGGCACGGAGGACGTGTCCACCTGGCCGGTGCTGATCGTCACGTTCTTCCGCCACAGGGATTCGAGGTGCAGCGCGGCCGGCCTGCCGTGCGTCCCGATGTTGGCGATGTGGCCCCCCGCCCGGACGGCCCGGGTGCACAGGACGAAACCCTCCGGTTCACCCGACGCCTCGATGGCGACATCGGCCCCCGGCCCCTCGGACAGCTCGGCGATCATCGTCCCCGGCAGCTCGGCGGCATCGGCCACGCGGGCGGCCGCTTCCAGCCGGGCCTCGGCCAGGTCCACCGCGATGATCCGGCGGGGCGACCAGAGCCGTGCGACGGCGACCGTGGCGAGACCGACCGGCCCCGCGCCCACCACCACGACGGTGTCGCCCGGGCCGACGTGCCCGTTGCGCACGCCGACCTCGTAGGCGGTGGGGAGGACCTCGGCGAGCAGGAGCGCGTCGTCGAGCGGGACCCCCGAAGGCCGTCGGCGCAGCGAGTGGTCCGCGAAGGGGACCCGCACGAACTCGGCCTGGGTTCCGTCGACCTCGTTTCCCAGGACCCAGCCACCGCCTCCGCGGCACTGCCCGCTCCGGGTGTCCCGGCACGCCGGGCAACGGCCGCAGGCCGAGACGGACGACACGATCACCTCGTCGCCGGGACGCAGACCGCGGACGTCGCGACCGGTCTCCACGACCTCGCCCACGGCCTCGTGCCCGAGGACCGTCCCCGGCTTCACCTCGGGAAGGTCCCCTCGCACGATGTGCAGATCAGTGCCGCAGACGGTGGTGGCGTCGACGCGCACCAGGGCATCGGACGCCTCCTCGATCGCGGGATCCGGGACGGTGTCCCAGGAGATGTGACCCGGGCCGTGACAGACGAGCGCTCGCACGGTACTCACTCCCTCGTCCCCCACCTCCACGGTCGCCCCGGGGAGGAACCCCGGCAACACGGCCCGCCGCGTCGTCGTGCGCCTCCCGTCAGTCCGGCTCCACGGTGTGCCCCCGTCCGTCCGGCTCCATGGTGCGCCTCCGTCCGTCCGGTTCCGTGGTGCGCCTCCCGTCAGTCCGGCTCCATGTAGGGGCGGCGGAAGACGGGGGCCTGGCCGCTGCCCCAGGGACGTACGGCCGCCAGCGCGCGGGCGACCGCCGGCTCCAGCGGACCACCGGTGTCGACGGCGACGGCCTCGGGCCACGCGGGAGCCGCGGCCGCCATGGCGGACGCGATGCCGGCGTCGGCGTCGGAAGGGCCCGCGCCCCGGCCGCGCAGCCGGGCCGACGCCACGTCGTCCGGGACGTGACAGCGCAGGGCCACCAGGTCGGCGCTGGTGCGGTCGGCCACGCGCCGGGCCGCTTCCCGCTGCGCCGGGTCGGACCAGGTGGCGTCGAGCACCACCGGCTCACCGGCGGACAGCAGCGCGGCCGCCCGGTCGAGGAGGGTGGCGTAGGTCCTCGCGGTCCACTCGGGGGTGTACAGGCCCTCGCCGTAGCCGGCCGCCGCGGGCCGCTCCGCGGGGATGCCCGCCAGTTCCTTGCGGACGCGGTCGCTGCTGAGCAGGGTGACCCCCAGCCGGTCGGCCAGCGCACCGGACAGGGTGGACTTCCCGCTGCCCGGCAGGCCCCCGACGAGCGTCAGGCAGACGGCGGAGGTCCGCAGATGACGCAAGGTCATCGACACGAGCCGTCGCGACGCGGCCCGCGCGCCCGGCGCGCCCTGGCGGGCCTGGATCAGGGAGACCTTGGCGCGGACGAACGCACGGTAGGCGACGTAGTGGTGCCACAGGGACGCGGGCGCCGGATCACCCGAGTACTCGCCGTACTGCGCGAGGAAGTACGCGGCGGCCTCCGGCGTGCCGAGCTGTTCCAGGTCCATGGCGAGGAAGGCGGCGTCGTCCAGCCCGTCCACCTGGCGCAGCCGGTCGTCGAACTCCAGGCAGTCGAGGACACGAGGGCCGTCGTCCAGGCAGAAGATGTCCTCGGCGAGCAGGTCACCGTGGCCGTCGACCACCCGGCCCGCCTCGATGCGGGAGGCGAACAGCCGCTCGCGGCCGGCGAGATAGCGGCGCACCAGCCGTTCCGTCTCCGGCACCCCGTCGGGCACGGGGCCGCCGCCGGCCGACGCGTGGACCTGCGCGAAGCCGTCCTCCCACCGGGACGAGAGGGCGTCCCGCGTGCCCTGCGCGTCCGCGTCCGGACCGCGGGGGGCGTCCGCGTGCCACGCGGCCAGGCGCCGGGCGAGGACCCGGAGGACGTCGTCCAGGGCCTCGCCCTGTCGTACCAGGCGGGAAAGGCGCCGGTCGGCCGGCATGCGTCGCATCACCACGAGTGGTTCGGGTGCCTCCGCGTCCGGGGCGCGGAACTCGCCCACGCCCAGGTAGACGTCGGGGGCGAAGCGGCGGTTGAGCGCCACTTCCCGTTCGCACGCGGTCCGGCGCGCCGCCCGCGTGGTGTAGTCCAGGAATCCGAGGTTCACCGGCTTCTTCACCTTGTAGGCGCGGTCTCCGGCGAAGAACACGATCGCGGTGTGGGTCTCGCACACCTCCGCGCGCGGCGGCGGCCCGCCGTCCTGCCGCGCCCCGGGTACGCCGGGCCGGAGCGCCGGCCCCACGGTCCTCCGGTCGTGGCCGGACTCAGGCATGGGGGACGACGGCGACGGGGCAGCGGCCGTGGTGGATGGCGGCCTGCGTGACGGGGCCGAGGTGGGACGCCTGACGATGCCGGTGTCCGTGCCGGCCGACCACCAGCAGGGCGGCGCCCTCGGCGCACTGCACGACGGCCTTGGCGGGGTTCGTGAGACGGACGGTGTCGGCCGCGTCCACCTGCGGGTACTTCTCGCGCCACGGGCGGAGCGCCCTGCTCAGCTCCCTCCGCGCCTCCTTCGTCGTCTCCTCGGTGGCGGCGTGGTCCACTCCCCAGGGCACGCGCGCGTGGAGCGGCACGCTTCGGCCGTGCACGGCCAGGAGCGGAACTCCCCGGACCGCGGCGCTGTGGAACGCGAGGTCGAGCATGTCGTCGGAGGACCCGTGGAGTTTGAGGGCCACGACTACGCGCCCGGCGGGTGCCGGGAGGACCTCCGCCCCCCGTGTTCCGGCTCGGACCAGTACCACCGGCCGGTCCGCCCGGGCCACGACCGGCATGCTGATGTCGCCCATGAAGTAGCTCTCGACGGGCAGCAGCCCCCGTGAGCCGAGCACCAGCATCTCCGATTCGGACGCCGCCCGGAGCAGAGCCTCCTGGGCGTCCTCGGCCACCAGACTGGCGACGACGGTCAGGTCCGGGTGGCGGTCCTGGAGTTCCACCTGTGCGGCGCGGACGAAGCGCTTCGCCCAGTAGTTCTGGTCGACGTGGTTCTGGTCGACTTCCTGGGAGTCGCGCTCCGATTCCGGCGCCAGCAGCGGCCACGCGTGCAGGAGGCGCAGCGTGAGCCCGCGCTTCCCGGCCTCGTCGGCGGCCCAGTGCGCGGCGGCGAGGCTCTCGCGTGAACCGTCGAGGCCCACGGTGACGACTGGCTGCATGGCGACGGCCTCCGTCTCGTAAGAAGCTGGGTGCGACGGGCTGGATGCGACGGTGGGCGATGAACGGGTCCCGCGGCGTACCGGCTTCGGACCTCGCCGCCTGCCGGGCGTGGTGCTCGATGCCGGGCGTGGTGCTTCCCTCCTTCGAGGAGTACCGCAATACCCGCCCCCGCGCATGTGGAGCCGTAGAGACCGGGGCACGCGCGCCTGCCCCGGGAGGTGCCGGGTGCGGGGGCGGCTCCTCCGGCGGCCGGGGGCGACTCCCCGGTGGCCGGGGGCGACGAATCCGGAGCGGGCCTCGAAACGGTGGAGTGGGCGGCCCGGCACGACGGGACGGCACGGGGCACGGCGTTCCGCTCCACCTCCCGCACGCGGTGGCCGGCGACCGGTGCACACCGGCCGGGAACCGGCCCCGGCCATGCCTCACGGCCCTGCGCCCCGGCCGCCGCCGTGCGACGGTGGAGGGGGAGCCGTGGGCGGCGGGCGGTGCGGGGCCGACGGCCCGCGGAACGCCGGTGCGCACCCTGCCGGCCCGGACGGAGGGCCGGCCGGCAGCCCGGGAGGTGACGGCCGTGTCGGATGCGACGACCACCGATCTGTACGAAGTCACGATGGCCATGTCCTACCTGCGCGAGGGAAGATCCGGCCCGGCGACGTTCAGCCTCTTCGTCCGCGACCTGCCTCCTGAGCGCGGTTTCCTGGTGACGGCGGGGCTCGAATCGGCCCTCGACTACCTGGACGGCTTCCATGTCGGCCCCGACGACGTCGACGCCTTCGCATCCGCGCTGCACCGGCCGCCACGTGACCTGGAGCCTCTGCTCGGCCTCACGTTCACCGGTGAGGTGCGTGCGGTCCCCGAGGGGCGGATCGTGTTCGCGGGTGAGCCGCTGCTGGAGGTGACCGGGCCCCTTCCGCAGGCGCAGTTGGCCGAGTCGTACGTACTCAACCGGCTCAGCCACCAGACGGCGATCGCCTCGAAGGCCGCACGCTGCGTGCTCGCGGCGGCCGGTCGCCCGGTGGTCGACTTCTCCCTGCGGCGCACCCACGGTCCGCAGGCGGGGTACCAGGCCGCGCGTCTGGGGGCGATGACGGGCTTCACCGGGACCAGCAACGTGGCGGCGGCCACCGCCGAGGGCATCCCCGCCGTCGGCACGATGGCCCACTCCTACGTGGAGGCGTTCGCCTCGGAGGAGGACGCGTTCCGCGCCTTCGCCCGGTGCCACCCCGGCCCGGTCACCCTGCTGGTGGACACCTACGACACGGAGGAAGGCGTCCGCGTCGCGGCCAGCGTGCTGCGGGACATGGACCGTGCGACCGGCTCCGCGGTGCGGCTGGACAGCGGTGACCTGGGGGCCCTGGCGGCAACGGCCCGGTCGGTCCTCGACGACGCCGGTCTGCCGGACGTCCGGGTCGTCGCCAGTGGCGGCCTCGACGAATACGCCGTGGACGACCTCGTACGCTCCGGCGCCCCCATCGACACGTACGCCGTGGGCACCCGCGTCGGCGTGTCCGCCGACGCGCCCTACCTGGACTCGGCGTACAAACTGGTCGAGTTCGACGGCCGTCCGGTGATGAAGCTCTCGTCGGCGAAGGTGACGGCGCCCGGCCGCAAGCAGGTGTACCGCCTCCCCGGCTGCGCCGACGTGGTCGCTCTCGCCGACGAGCAGCCGCCCGAGGACGGAGTCCCGCTGCTGGAGACGGTGATGCTGCACGGGCGGCGCACCGGCGCGAGGCCCACGCTCGCCGAGTGCCGGGAGCGACTCGCCGCGGACCTGCGGGAGCTGCCCGCGGCCGCCCGCCGCATCCGGGGGCCCGTCGCACCCCGGGCGACGCCCTCCGAGCGCCTGGGCGCCCTCACGGCCCACGTCCGGCAACGCATCGAGGACCGGACGGGCCGTCGGCGCCACGGCTGATCCGTCTCCGGCCTCCACCCCGGAAGCCACCTGCCGCCGTCGGCCACACGGGCCACCCGGCGGCCTCCCCCTCCCCCGCCCTCGCGTCCACGGCGCTGTCGCGACCGTTCGCAGCGCACCCCGACGGCACCTCCCGGCCCGGCTGCCGACCCGTATGTCGCGGCGGTGCCCCGGCGGTGCGACGGTATTCACAGGGAGGTCCGGCAGCACGGGGACGGAAGGCGGTGGCCCTCATGGAACATCCGCTGGTCGTGGGCGTCGACGGATCGGAAGCCAGCCTGCTGGCGGTCGACTGGGCAGTGGACGAAGCCGCACGCCACGGCCTGCCGCTGCGGCTCGTCCACGCCTCCCTGTGGGAGCGCTACGAGCGGGCCCGGCCCTCCTTCGGCCCCGATCGCCCCGCCGAAGAGGTCATGGCGCAACACATCGTCGCCTCCTGCGCGGAACGGGCCGGGCTCCGCGACCCCGGGGTGAGCGTGTCCGCCAACGTGGTGGCCGCCGACGCGGTGTCCGCGCTGCTTCAGGCGGGCTCCGAGGCGTTCGCCCTGGTCACGGGCGTCCGCGGGCGCGGCGAGGTCGCCGGACTGCTGCTGGGGTCGGTCAGTCTCACGGTGGCCGCTCGTGCCATGTGCCCGGTCGTCGTCGTCCGGGGCGAGGCACGCGACGCCCTCCGGGGACCCGTCGGCCGGGTCGTGGTGGGAGTCGGCGACGCCACCGGCAACACGGGCGCCGTACGGTTCGCCGCCCGCGAGGCCGAGGTGCGGGGCTGCGCCCTGACCGCCGTACGGGCCTGGCGCAGGCCGGCCCACGAGCCGGGCCCCTCTCCCGCCGAGTCCGCCCCGGTCGGGCCCCCGGACCCGGCGGACGCCGCGTCCCGGAACCCGGCGGACGCCGCCGCGGCGCCCGAGGAGCACGTCACGGCCACCCTCGACGACGCGTTGCGCGAGGTCGTACGGGAGCACCCCGAGGTCGGTGTCGCCCGCCGCGCGGTGGAGGGCCCCGCCCACCGTGTCCTGCTGGACGCGTCGGCCGACGCCGACCTGGTCGTCGTCGGTGCTCAGCGCCGGCACGGGCATTTCGGT
>DASTDN010000601.1:0-2853 GCA_035710365.1 Streptomyces sp.
AGGTCCTGCTCCAGGCGGACCATCGCGCGCGACAGCGTGGACTGCGGGACCTGCATCTCCTGGGCGGCCCGTGTGACGTGCTCGGTGCGGGCCACGCCGGCGAAGTGGGCGAGGCGGGGCGCCAGCAGCCCCGCCATGTCGGACGCGCCGACCGCGCCGGACCCGCCCGACGTGTTCTCCGTGTCACCGGTGTGTGACAGGCGGGGCCGTGACCTGTGCTGATGTGCCATGGGAACGATTATGGCGATTCCATGCATTGGACGGATCGGTCGGGGTGTTCGTACGTTCTTTCCATGACTCCTGCCAGTACCGGGGCGTCCACCGCCGTGGGCGCCGCCGCCTCCGCCTCCCCGCCCGACTCCGCCTCCCCCGCCGGCTCCGCGGACTCCCGGGTCAGTCCCGGCGGGCCCGGTTACCGCCGGATGAGCCTCGCGCTGTTCCTCGCGGGCGTCGCGACCTTCGCCCTGCTGTACTCCACCCAGGCGCTGCTGCCGCTGATCTCCGGCGAGTTCGGCGTGAGCGCGAGCGACGCGAGCTGGACGGTCGCGGGGGCGACGGGCGGGCTGGCCGTGTTCGTCCTCCCGATGAGCGCCCTGTCGGAGCGGTTCGGGCGCCGTACGGTCATGACGGCGTCCCTCGCGGTGGCGGTGACCGTGGGGCTGCTGGTGCCGTTCGCCCCCTCGCTGACCGCGCTGGTGGCGCTGCGGGCGGTGCAGGGCGCGGCCCTGGCCGGGCTGCCGGCCTCGGCGACGGCGTACCTCGCGGAGGAGGTCGCGCCGCGCGCGCTGGTCCCGGCGATCGGCCTGTTCGTGGCGGGCAACAGCATCGGCGGGATGAGCGGACGGGTCGTCACCGGCTGGGTGGCGCAGGAGTGGGGCTGGCGGGCCGCCCTCGGGGTGATCGGGCTGGTCGCGGTGGCGTGCGCGGCGGCCTTCCGGATGCTGCTGCCCGCCCCGCGGCACTTCCGGCCCGGTTCGCTGCGCCCTCGCGTGGTGGCCCGCACGGTCCGCGCGCACCTGTCGGACCCGCTGCTGCGCCGCCTGTACGCGATCGGCGCCCTGTTCATGACGGTGTTCGGCGGGGTCTACACGGTGATCGGCTACCGGCTGACGCAGGCGCCGTTCGGGCTGCCGCAGGGTGTCGTCGGGTCGGTGTTCCTGGTGTACCTGGTGGGCACGGTGGCGGCGTCGACGACGGGCCGGCTGGTGGGCCGGCTGGGCCGCCGGGGCGCGCTGTACGCGGCGGGCGGCACCACCGCGGCCGGGCTGCTGCTGTCCCTGGCGGACGCGCTGCCGCTGGTCCTGGCGGGTCTGGTGCTGATCACGGCGGGCTTCTTCGCGGGGCACACGGCGGCCTCGTCGGCGGTCGGCAGAACGGCCACGCACGGCCGCGCCCAGGCCGCCGCGCTGTACCAGTCGGCGTACTACGTGGGCTCCAGCGCGGGCAGCACGGTCGGCGCGGTCGCCTTCCACGGGGCGGGCTGGGCCGGGACGGTCGGGGTCGGGATGCTGGCGGTGCTCGGCGTCGTGGCGATCACGGTGTGCGGGACGCGCGCGGCGGCCCGCTCGGGCCGGGTGGGCCGGGCGGACGCCTCGGGTTGAGCGGCCTGGGGCTGCGGGGCCTCGGGCTGAGGAGCCTTGGGCTGCGGGGCGGCCGGGCCGCCCTGCCGACCGGGCCAGGGTCGTCGTGGACCGGCGTGCGGGTGTCGCGGGCCCGGACGGTGGGCGCGCGGGCGCGCGGTGGTGGTGCGGGGCGCGTACCGTACCAGCCCTTCCGTCCCTGACCAGCCGTTTCGCCGGACGGCGGGCCGTTGTCAGTGGGCTGCGGTAGCTTCCGAAGTGCTGGGCGCTCAGGCGCGACAGGACGGCCCCAGGGGTGGGTGGACCATGACCAACGGCACATCGGCACCGGACATCGACGCGGCGCTGGAGAAGCACCGGACCGAACTGACCGGCTACTGCTACCGCATGCTCGGCTCCTCCTTCGAGGCGGAGGACGCGGTGCAGGACACCCTGGTGCGGGCCTGGCGCGGCTACGACACGTTCGAGGGCCGGTCCAGCCTGCGCTCCTGGCTCTACCGCATCGCGACGAACGTGTGCCTGGACATGCTGAACGCGGGCAGCAAGCGCGCCCGCCCCATGGACCTGTCGGAGGCCACCCCGCTCGCCCGCGCCGCCCTCTCCCCGCGCCCCGACCACACCTGGCTGGAGCCGGTGCCCGACGCCCGCGTGCTGCCCACGGTCGAGGACCCGGCGGAGGCCGCGGTCGCCAAGGAGTCGATCCGGCTGGCGTTCATGGCCGCGCTCCAGCGGCTGCCGCCGAAGCAGCGCGCGGTGCTGATCCTGCGGGAGGTGCTGGCCTGGCGGGCGAGCGAGGTGGCCGAGCTGCTGGGCACCTCGGTCGCGTCCGTCAACAGCGCGTTGCAGCGGGCCCGCGCCACCCTCGCCGAACGGGAGGGCGACCGGGGCGCCGACGCCGCCGTCTCCGACCCGCTGGACGAGGAGCAGCGCAAGCTCCTGGAGCGGTACGTCGAGGCCTTCGAGGGCTACGACATGACGGCGCTGACCGCGCTGCTGCACGAGGACGCGGTCATGACGATGCCGCCGTTCGACCTGTGGCTGCTGGGCCCCGAGGACATGGCCGGTTTCATGACGACGCTCGGCGCGTCCTGCGCGGGCTCGCGGCTGCGGCCCGTCGAGGTCAACGGCCTGCCCGGGTTCGCGCACTACAAGCCGGACCCGGAGGGGGGCGGCTTCGTGCCGTGGGCGGTGCAGGTGCTGGAGATCTCAGACGGGCGGATCGGCGGACTGCACTGCTTCCTCGACACCCAGCGGTGGTTCCCACTGTTCGGGC
>DASTDN010000602.1:0-6721 GCA_035710365.1 Streptomyces sp.
CGGACGGCCGCCGCCCTGGACGAGACCCGCCGGGCCGCCGCGGCCCACAAGAGGACCGCCGTACGCAGACTCGCCGCGGCCCGGCGGCTGCTGAACACCCTGCCGGACGCCGCCCGCGCCGCCCACGACCATGGCTCCCCAGGTGCCCGCACCGCCCCGCCCGGACCCGCCGCGGCCTCCGGTCGGGCCGCAGCCGCCCTCGCCGCAGCCCGCAGCGCCCTCGGCAAGCCGTACGTGTGGGGAGCCAACGGGCCCTCCGGCTTCGACTGCTCGGGCCTCACGCAGTGGGCGTACGCGCAGGCCGGGGTCGCCCTGCCGCGCACCTCGCAGGCGCAGCGCCACGCGGGCCGGCAGGTGCCGCTGTCCGAGGCCCGCCCCGGTGACCTGGTCGTCTACCGGTCCGACGCCGGCCACATCGGCATGTACGCCGGGGGCGGCCGGGTGATCCACGCCCCCCGGCCCGGCGTGCCGGTGCGCTACGACCCGGTGGGCATGATGCCGGTCTCGTCCGTCACCCGGGTCTGACCCGGTCCGCCGTTCCCGCCTACCCTCGGTCGGGTGGCTGGTCGAAGGCGGATGTCGGGTTCCCCGGTGGCAGTGCTGTGTCTGCTGCTGACGTTCCTCGTGTCCCTGACGGGATGCGGCGGGCGGCCGGAGCCGCGGGAGCTGGCCCGGGCCGACGTCCAGCGGGTCCTCGACGAGCACGCCGCGGCCCTCCTCGGCCACGACGAGCGCACCCTGCTGCGCACCGGCACCCGGACCGCGTACGACCGGCTGCGGGCCGTGCCGCTGGACGGCTGGGCGTACCGCGTGACGCGGGTGCGGTACGGCGGCGGCACCGTCACCGCCGACACCGAACTGCGCTACCGCCTGCGGGGCTTCGACCGCGCCCCCGTCACCACGGCCCGCACCCTGCGGCTCAGCCGGGCCGCGGGCGGCGCGTGGCGGGTGGACTCCGACCGGCCCGCCCGCGCGGCCGCGCAGCAACTGTGGGACCAGGGGGAGGTACGGGCCGTGCGCGGCACGCACAGCCTCGTGCTCGGCGTCGGCCGGTCCCGTGCCGCCCTGGACCGCTACGTCCGTCTCGCCGACCGGGCGGTGCCGGCCGTGTCGGACGCCTGGCGCACCGCATGGGCCCGGCGCGTCGTCGTCCTCGTGCCGCGGTCGCTCGACGGCATGGCGGGGCTGCTGGGCGCCCTCGCCGCGTCCTACCGCGGGATAGCGGCGGTCACCACCGGCGAGACCGCCGCCCGCGCCGAGGCGCCCGCCGACCGGGTCGTGGTGAACCCCGACGCCTACGGCGCGCTCGGCGCGCTGGGCCGGCAGGTCGTCCTCACCCACGAGACGGCCCATGTCGCCACCCGCGTCCACACCACGCCCGCGACCCCGCTGTGGCTGTCCGAGGGCTACGCCGACTGGGTGGGCTACCGCGGCACCGGCCGCACCCCGCGGCAGGCCGCGCCCGAGCTGACCGCGGCCGTCGCCGGGGGGCGGCTGCCGGCCGGGCTGCCCGGGGACGGCGACTTCGGCTTCGACGGCGACGGGGACGCGCTGGCCCGCGCGTACGAGAGCGGCTGGCTGGCCTGCCGGATGATCGCCGGCCGCTGGGGCGAGGAACGCCTCGCCGTGTTCTACCGGACCGTGGGCGCCCACGGGTCACGGTCCGGCGCGGTCGCGGACGCGCTCGGCCGGGTGCTGGGCACCACCCCGGGCGACTTCACGGCCGCGTGGCGAGCCTACGTGCGGTCGCGGCTGGGGTGAGCGGGCCCGGCCGGGGTGTCACGGCCGTGCGGTGGGGGCGGCGAGCGCGGCGCGGGCGGGCTCGTCCGGGACCGGAACCACGGGGGGCACGACCGTGGCGCGCCACAGCCGGGCCGCCGCGACCAGGGTGGCGGCCAGCAGCAGGCCGTTGCGGACGAACAGCAGGGTGACGCCCCGCGCGTCACTGGCGACGACGTGCGCGAACCACAGCGGGAACTCCAGCACCGTCACGAACGACGCGGCCAGCACCAGCCACACCGGCAGCCGCATCCGGCTCGACGGATGGCACAGGCACACGGCCGCCACCCCCACCAGCCACACCAGGTACTGGGGGCTGATCACCCGGCTCGTCGTCGTGAACATCAGCACCGCCACGAACGACGCGTCCGCGACGGTGTGCGTCTCGAACCGCCGTGCCAAGAGCCGCCACAGCAGCAGCCAGCCGAACGCCACCCCGGTCAGGAACAGCGCCGCCGAGCTCACCGTGTCCACGTGCGGGCCGAGGAACTCCACCGAGCCGTAGTTGAGCAGCACCTGGCCGCTCCAGCCGAACTGCCGGGCCACGTGGAACACGAGCGCGCCCAGCGACTCCACCTCCGTGCCCCGGTCGCGCTGGAACGTCAGGAACGCGAAGGCGCCCGGCATGGCCGCGGCGAACCCACCCGCCAGCACCGCGCAGGTCAGCACGGCCGCCACCCACGTGGAGCGCCGCCGAACGGCGAGGAGCAGCAGCGCCGGCCACACCTTCAGCAGCGCGCCGAGGCCCGCGAGCACGCCCGCCGCCCGCGGATGCCGGGCACCCGCCAGCAGCGCCGCCACCGCCACGGCCGTCACCATGACGTCGTAGCGCGCGTACACCGTCGGGCCGAGCAGCGGCAGGCCCGCCACCCACACCCACGCGCCGCGCCGCGACAGCTCCGGGCGGCGGCCCGCGCGGGCCAGCAGCACCAGGACGGCCAGGTCGGCGGCGCAGGCCAGCGCGTAGAACGCCGTCGCGTAGTCCCAGAACGGCAGCAGCGCCGGGGACAGGATCGCGAGCGCCGCCGCGGGCGGGTATTGCCAGGTCACGTCGTCCAGCGGGAAGGTGCCCGAGCTCAGCACCTCGGACCAGCCCCGGTAGATCCCCGACACGTCGCTCGTCACGTCCGGGCCGGGGAAGACGTACACCTTCCAGACCCACAGCAGCAGCGGCAGTCTCGTCAGGACCCAGGCCACCGGCAGCGCCGTCCGGTGCCGCCGTACGCCCGTCGTCTCCACGCGATCCCTGCCCGTCCGCTTGCCGCCCGATCGGGGCCATGATGTCGCGGACGCCCGCGCGTCTGCCACCCAGGGCCGCGACCGGCCCATTCGGTAGGGTCGGCGCCGATGCACAAGACCCTGATCGTCACCAACGACTTCCCGCCCCGGCCCGGCGGCATCCAGGCGTTCCTGCACAACATGGCGCTGCGCCTCGACCCGGAGCGGCTCGTCGTGTACGCCTCCACCTGGAAGCACGGCGCCGAGGGCCGGCGGGCGACCGCCGACTTCGACGCCGAGCAGCCCTTCCGGGTGGTACGGGACCGTACGACGATGCTGCTGCCGACGCCGGGAGCCACCCGGCGGGCCGTCGGACTGCTGCGGGAGCACGGCTGCACCTCGGTGTGGTTCGGCGCGGCGGCCCCCCTCGGCCTGATGGCACCGGCACTGCGCCGCGCGGGCGCCGAGCGGATCGTCGCCACCACCCACGGCCACGAGGCGGGCTGGGCCCAGCTCCCGGCCGCCCGGCAGTTGCTGCGCCGCATCGGGGAGCACACCGACACGCTCACCTACCTGGGCGAGTACACCCGCTCCCGGATCGCCGGCGCGCTCACGCCGGCGGCCGCGGCGCGCATGACGCAGGTGCCGCCCGGCGTCGACGAGAAGACCTTCCACCCGGGCTCGGGCGGCGACGAGGTGCGGGCCCGGCTCGGACTGACCGACCGGCCCGTGGTGGTGTGTGTCTCCCGGCTGGTGCCGCGCAAGGGCCAGGACACGCTGATCAGGGCCTTGCCGCGCATCCTGGCCGCCGAGCCGGACACGGTCCTGCTGATCGTCGGCGGCGGGCCGTACGAGAACGACCTGCGCCGTCTCGCCGCCGGGACCGGCGTCGCCGGCTCGGTGCGCTTCACGGGCGCCGTGCCCTGGCCGGAGCTGCCCGCGCACTACGGCGCGGGCGACGTGTTCGCGATGCCCTGCCGCACCCGGCGCGGCGGCCTCGACGTCGAGGGCCTCGGCATCGTCTACCTGGAGGCCTCCGCGACCGGCCTCCCGGTCGTCGCCGGCGACTCGGGCGGCGCGCCCGACGCGGTCCTGGACGGCGAGACGGGCTGGGTCGTACGGGGCACGTCCCCGGAAGAGTCCGCCGACCGCATCGTCACCCTCCTCGCCGACGCGTCCCTGCGCAGGCGCATGGGCGAGCGGGGCAGGCAGTGGGTCGAAGAGAAATGGCGCTGGGACCTACTGGCGGAAACCCTGAAAACCCTGCTGTAACCCCACCGGGGGCGGGGGGAACCGCGCGAGGAACGACGGTGAGTCCGCAGGGGTGGAGGGTGGAGCGGAAGGCCCCCGCCAGGGGCGCGGGGAACTGCGCAACACCCCGCGACGCCCCCGCCACCGCTCCCGGCAAGGAGAGGGAGAGGCCCTCAAGGCGCCCCGCTCACCCGGCGGAGTAAATCGCCTCGATGTCCGCCGCGTAGTCCTTCGCCACCACATTCCGCTTGAGCTTCAGCGACGGGGTCAGGTGTCCGGACTCCTCCGTGAACTGCCCCCCGAGGATCCGGAACTTCCGCACGGACTCCGCCTTCGACACAGCCGCGTTCCCGTCGTCGATCGCCGTCTGGATCGCCGCGTTCAGATCGGGGTCGTCGCGCAGCGCGTCCGCCGTGACGCCCGCGGGCTTGCCGTGCTCGGCGGCCCACCGGCCCAGGAACTCTTCGTCGACGGTGACCAGCGCGCCCACGAAGGGCCGCCCGTCGCCCACCACCATGCATTCCGCGACCAGCGCGTGCGCCCGGATGCGGTCCTCGATCACGGCAGGCGCAACGTTCTTGCCGCCGGCCGTCACCAGGATCTCCTTCTTGCGGCCGGTGATCCGCAGGTAGCCGTCCTCGTCGAGGGTGCCGATGTCGCCGGTGTGGAACCAGCCGTCGGTGAGGGCCTCCTCGGTGGCGCCCGGGTTGTTCCAGTACTCCCTGAACAGGTGCTCGCCGTGCAGCAGCACCTCCCCGTCGTCGGCGATGCGGATCACCGAGCCGGGCAGCGGCTGCCCGACCGTGCCGATCTTCTGCCGGTCCCAGGGGTTGAACGCGGTCGCCGCGCAGGACTCGGTCAGGCCGTAGCCCTCCAGCACCGAGAAGCCGATGCCGCGGAAGAAGTGCCCGAGGCGCTCGCCGAGCGGGGCGCCGCCGGAGATGGCGTACTCGCCCCTGCCGCCCAGCACCGCGCGCAGCTTGCCGTAGACGAGCCTGTCGAAGACCATGTGCTTGATCCGCAGCCCGAGGGACGCGCCGGACGGGGTGTCCAGCGCCCTGCTGTACGCGATCGCGGTGTCGGCGGCCTTGTCGAAGATCTTGCCCTTGCCGTCGGCCTGCGCCTTGGCGCGCGCCGAGTTGTACACCTTCTCGAACACGCGCGGCACGCCGAGGATCAGCGTCGGCCGGAACGCGGCCAGCTCGTCGGTGAGGTCCTTGACGTCGGGGACGCAGCCCAGCTTGATCGGCGCCATCATCGGCGCGACCTGCACGAGACGCCCGAAGACGTGCGCGAGCGGCAGGAACAGCAGCACCGAGCACTCACCCGTGCGGAACAGCGGACGCAGCCGCTCCACGATGTTGCCGCACTCCGCGAAGAAGCTGCGGTGGGTCAGCACGCAGCCCTTGGGCCGTCCGGTGGTGCCCGAGGTGTAGACGATGGTCGCCGGGTCGTCGGCGCGGGCGATGGAGCTGCGCTCCTCCACGGTCCGGTCGGTGACGTCCTGGCCGAGCCGCCCCAGTTCCTCCAGGGCCCCCGCCTCGATCTGCCACACGTGCTTCAGCTCGGGCAGCCCGTCGCGCACCGACTCGACGGCCGCGGCGTGCGTGTCCAGTTCCACGAGGCACGCCGTCGCGCCGGAGTCGCCGAGGATCCACTGGACCTGCTCCGGGGAGCTGGTCTCGTACACCGGCACGGTGACCGCGCCCGCGCTCCAGATCGCGAAGTCCAGCAGCGTCCACTCGTAGCGGGTGCGCGACATCAGGCCCACCCGGTCGCCGGGCTGCACGCCGGAGGCGATGAGGCCCTTGGCGGCGGCGTGCACCTCGGCGAGGAACGTGTGCGCCGACACGTCCTGCCACCTGCCGCCCGCCTTGCGGGCGATGACGGCGACGTCCGGGTGCTGCGCGGCGTTTCTGCGGACGATGTCGGTGAGGTTTCCGTCCGCAGGGACCTCGTACAGAGCCGGAAGGCTGAACTCGCGCAAGACTGCTGCTCCTCATAGGGCGCCGGCGCCACGACGTTGTGCGATGCGACGGTGGGGTCCACGGCTCGGGCAGTGCCCAGGGCTTCGGCCGCGGGAGGGGCGGGGACCCCGGGACCCACTGGTTGAAAACCTGAGCACTTACTGGACTGCCCGGGACGTTACCCGCCGGTATGGCGTCTTCGACAGAGGGGCCCGGCGAGATGTTCGCTGCGTCACACAGATTGGTGTTCCTGCGCGAACAGTAGTCCAGGGCCTTGCTGGCTTGCCAGTAAGCGCAGGTCCGGCCGCCACTGTTCACGTATGCGGCACACCCCTACTCTTGATCGTCATGCCATCCACACGAGCCGGCAGCCGCAGGACGCGCATCCACGTGGTCAGCGACGTGCACGGCAACACCCGTGACCTGGCGAGGGCCGGCGAGGGCGCCGACGCGCTGATCTGCCTGGGCGACCTCGTCCTCTTCCTCGACTACGCCGACCACAGCCG
>DASTDN010000603.1:0-4230 GCA_035710365.1 Streptomyces sp.
AGAACCGCGAGACGGCGGGTGCCGGCGAACGCGACGCCGACGACCTCTCCGGAGGCTACGAGAAGGTCGCCCTCGCCCTGATGCGGGCCGTCGCCCGCGACGAGCGCGCCACCCTCGTCCTGAACGTCCGCAACCGCGGCACCCTGTCCGCCCTCGACGCCGACGCCGTGATCGAGGTGCCCTGCCTGGTCGACGCCAACGGCGCGCACCCGGTGGCGGTGGACCCGCTGCCCGGCCATGCGACGGGCCTGGTCTGCGCGGTCAAGGCCGTGGAGCGCGAGGTGCTGTCGGCGTCCGCGTCCGGCTCGCGCGAGACGGCCGTCAAGGCCTTCGCGCTGCACCCGCTGGTGGACTCCGTGCGGGTGGCCCGGCGGCTCCTCGACGGCTACACCGCCGTCCACCCCGGCCTCGCCTACCTCGGGTAGCGGGCCGGAACGCGGGAGCGCCCCGCCGTCACACAGGTGACGGCGGGGCGCCCGTACGCGGACCCGGGGGCCCGGCCGTGACTCAGCCGGTGAAGCCGGCCGTGATGGAGGTGAACTGCCAGTTGTTCTGGCTGATGCCGGAACAGTTGCTGGTCACGCCGCCACCCGGGCAGGGCCGGTCACGGTTGACGGACCAGAAGGCGAGCCGGGCGATGTGGCGGGAGTTCGCCCAGTCACGGATCTGCGTCCAGGTGCCGGCCGAGGTCAGCTCCTGCTGGTCGCTCAGCCCGTTCATGCCGGAGATCCCGACGTGCGCGTACGCGGTCGCGTCGTCCCAGCCGAACACGGACTTCAGCTTGTTCTTCAGCCCGTCCGCGGCGCCGACCGTGCTGGCGTACATGTCGGCGCCGCCGCCGAAGTCGAACGGCATGATCGTGAAGACGTCGATGTCCGCGTTGAGTGCCTTGGAGCGGTCGATCAGCCGGTTGCCCCAGTAGTTGGGCCCGGTGGTCGACGTGCCGAAGGTGATGACGGTGCGCAGCCCGGGGTTGGCGGCCTTGACGATCTTCAGGGCGTTGAGGATGCGGTCCTGCACGACCTCGTTCTCGAACTCGTCGGAGTTCTCGATGTCCACGTCGATCGCCTTCAGGCCGTACGCGTCGATGACCCGCTGGTAGGCGCCCGCGAGGGCCTCGGGCGTCGAGCAGTTCGGGCCCAGCTTGTTGCCGCTCCAGCCGCCGATCGACGGCACGACGTCACCGCCGGCGGAACGGATGGAGTTGATGACGGCCTGGTCGTTGCCGCCGGTCAGCGGGCGCTGCCCGTCCCACGCGGGGTTGCAGCCGCCGGAGGACAGGATGAACGCCATCGTGTACCACTTGATGCCCGTCGAGCTCATCACCGAGGTGGCGCTGGGCGGGTCGCCCCAGCCGAGGTACAGGTAGGGCGCGGCCTGCTTGAAGCCGGTGCCGGTGCCCGTGCCCTGGTCCGTCGTCACCGACACGGCGTTGGAGGCGGCCGAGGCGTTCCCGGCCGCGTCCCGCGCCCTGACGGTGAACGTGTACGGGGTGCTCGGCGAGAGTCCGCCGACGGTGGCGCCGGTCCCGGAGACGGTCAGCACCCGGCTGGAGCCGCTGTAGACGTCGTACGAGGCGACGCCCACGTTGTCGGTGGCGGCGTTCCAGGCCAGCGACACGCTGGTGGACGTCTTCCCGGTGGAGCGCAGGCTGCCCGGCGCGGACGGCGCCTGGGTGTCCGAGCCGTCGCCGCCGGGACCGTCGAGGCTGATGTCGTCGGCGTGGTAGGTGCCCTGGGCGTACCAGCCGTGCACGTAGACCGTGGCGTGGGTCTGCGTGGCCCCGGTCGTGAAGGACAGGCTCAGTTGGCTGTACGCGGACGGGGACGAGGTCCAGGTGGAGGAACCGCCGTCCACGCCCAGGTAGACGTAGGACCCGCGGACCCAGCCGGTCAGGGCGTAGGTGGTGTTCGGCTGGACGGTGACGGTCTGGCTGCACTTGGCGATGTCACTGGCGTTCACCGCGCCCGCCAGGGCCTTGGAGCCGCTGTGCACGGGGGAGGAGACCACCGAGCCGAGGCCGCCGGTGCACGACCAGGGGGAGAGGCCGGACTCGAAGCCCGGACTGGACAGGATGTTGGCCGCCTGGGCGGTGCCCGGCAGGGCGACGGCTCCGGTGAGCGCGAGGGCGGCGGTGCCGAACAGGGCGACGAGACGGCGTCTGGAACGCCGCAGGAAGGTGATGCGCACGCGATCTCCCAGCGAGGACGGGGGTGTTCGGGAGTGCAGGCCCTGCCGGTGAGGGCGCGCGGCAGAGCGGTACGGAGTGTGCGCAACCAAGTTGGTATGGACCAATCCCGCTGTCAAGGGATGCGGAGGGATCGGACCGAAGGGGGACGGGAGGGAGGCGGGCCTACCGGACGACGGAGGGCCGCGTGCCGCCGGGGATGGCGTCCGGCGCGGCGGAAGAGGCGGCTCCGGTGGAGGGCGTGGAGCCCGTGGGCCCCGTGGGCCCCGTCGGGTTCACGGGGGACGGCTCGGCAGGAACACGGCTCTCGTCGCCGGACCCGGACCCGGACCCCGCTCCCAGGCCCGGGCCGGAGCCCGGGCTGGGGGCCGTGGGCGCGCCGACGACGGCGGTGGCCCCGGCGAACAGCACGACGGCGGCGCTGCCCAGCGCCGCCCGGGAGGCCGGCACCCCGCGGCTGCGCGCCCTGGAGTAGGCGCGCAGGTACGCGCGGCGCCGCGAGGGGCGGCCGTCCGGGTGCAGGGCCGCGGCCGGGGTGACGACCGGTGCGGCGGCCGGGGGCAGGGGAGCGGACTCGGCACCGGCCGGATCCGCCGGGACCGTCACCGGGCGCGGCGCGGGCCGCGCGGCGGAGTCCGGGTCCGTCCAGGCCGCGGCACCGAGCCAGTCGGCGACCTCGGCGGCGGCCGGGCGGTGTGCGGGGTTCTTGGCGAGCAGGCGCAGCACGTAGTCGGAGAGCTGCCGGGGGATCTCCGGGCGCAGCCGGGCCGGGGGCACCGGTACGGCCGTCACGTGCTGCCGCACCACGGCCAGCGAGGTCGCCCCCTGGAACGGGACCTGCCCGGTGAGGAGGTGGTACAGCACGCACCCGAGGGAGTAGACGTCGGCGGCGGGCTGCGCGGACCGCCCGAGGGCGCGTTCGGGGGCGAGGTAGTCGGCGGTTCCGACGATCTTGCCGGTGGCGGTGAGGGAGCAGTCGGCCTCGTCGGCGAAGCGGGCGATACCGAAGTCGGTGATCTTCGCGGTGCGGTCGGCGGTGAGCATGACGTTGGCGGGTTTGATGTCCCGGTGGATCACGCCGTGCCGGTGGGCCGCCGACAGTCCGACGGCCACCTGTGCCGCCAGCGCGGCGGCCTCGTCCGGGGGCAGTACGCCGCGCAGCGACCGTTCCTGGGCGAGGCTCCAGCCGTCGATGCACTCCATCACCAGGTACAGCTGGCCCTGGTCGGAGCCGAAGTCGTACACGCTCACCACGTGCGGGTGGTTGAGCCGGGCGGTGGTCAGGGCCTCCATCCGGAACCGTTCGACGTCCGTCGCCTCGTCGGTGCGCAGGAGTTTGACGGCGACGGGGCGGGAGAGGGTCTGGTCGGCGGCCCGCCACACCTCGCCCACGGAACCGCGTCCCAGCAGTTCGTCCAGTCGGTAGCGATCCGCCAAGAGCACTTGCCCGCCCACCCCACATCGTCACGACACCAGGACACCGCACGGTCCTGAAATCCTACGATGAGTCTTTCTCACCACGGGGCGGTTCGGGAGGCGTTGATCCGCACCGGAGTGCTGGCCCCGCACACTTCCCTCACTCCTCGGGGTGACGACCTCGCGCGCGGTGACGCGGGGCGGCGGGGGTGGGCGGTGGAGAAGGTGCCCGGAGTCCGGACCGGAATCGCGGACGTGCCTGCGGCCGCACCCGGACGGTTCTTCGGCCTGCTGCCGACAACCTGCCCCGTCACACCTGGCCGGCCGGGTTGTGGTGGGTGCGGAGGGCCAGGACCAGGCAGAGCGTGGTCGCGGTGACGGCGAGTGAGGCGGGCAGGCGGGCCCATGAGGTGTCCGCGAGCGGTGCCTGGGCGGCGAGGAGGACGACCGCCGCCGCGGCGGCGGCGGCGAGCGCGGGTGTCGTCGGCGGTCGGCCGGGCGGGGCGGTGACTCCGGCCGTCCACGCGTCGGTGACGAGCAGATAGGCCGGCAGCAGGGTGGCGATGCAGACGACCGGCCAGAGCGGGGGGTCGGTGACGGCGGCGACCGCGATCGCCGCCGCGGGC
>DASTDN010000604.1:0-16433 GCA_035710365.1 Streptomyces sp.
GGTGCCGCCGACCGGGCGGGGGCCGGGGGTGTCGATGCCACGGCCCGGTGTCCGGGGGCGGTTCTCCCCCGCCGTCCCGCCACTCCGCGCGTGTCGGCGGCCGCTCCACGCCGGGGCGTGCTCAGTCCCTTCCGTCCAGATATTCGGCCAGGGCCTTACCCGCGTGGAATGCCGCGGCGCCGCCGTCGCTGCGGAAACTGCCGAAGCTGCCGAGGACGACCGATTCCTGACGCCTGAGGGCCTGGGCGATCGTGCCCGGGTACTCGACGGTGCCGAAGAGCGCGTCGAGCACCCGCTCGACGTCCGCGGCGTCGAGGGGCCGGCTGCCGTCGTGGACGACTCTGTCGGCGGTCGCCTCGATCAGATGTGTCTTGTCCATGTGTCCTTCCCTTGCTCGGCGTGGTCGGCGCCCGGTCATGACGCCCCGGCGCCTCGCGCGACGATCCGTCGGCACGCCCGCGTGCGCGACCGGCACGGGCGGTGCCCCGGGCACCCGGCCGCGGCCATGGACGGTGATCCGCCGGGCGCCCGGGGACGACGGCCGGATCCGCCTGCCCGGGGACGCGCTCACGGTGTCCAGCCTGCCTCCGCGGTGCCCGCCCCGCCACCGGCTGCCCGGCGCGGGTGATCGCGCCGCGTGACAGCGCGCCGGCCCGCGTTTCACGCCCCGACGGGGCGTGCCAGCGCGTCCACGGCCGCGCGGAACAGCCGCGGCAGCCGCTGCGCCGCGGGCACCAGCGCCGCGCGGACCGGGGGGCATCCCGTCGCGGTGAGCAGCGTGTGGGTGAGCCAGCGGTAGCGGCGGGTGAGCCGCCGCCACTGCCGTTCGTAGGACGCCAGGTCGCCGCTGACGACCGCCTGTACGGCGGCCGGGGCCTGCGCGAGGGCCAGCGCGATGCCCTCGCCGGTCAGCGCGTCGACGTAGCCGGCCGCGTCTCCGACCAGCAGCACCCGGCCGGCGGTGCGCGCGGCCGCGTCCTGGCGGAGGGGGCCGGCCCCGCGGACCGGCCCGGCGCTCCCGGCTCCGGCCAGCCGTTCCTGCAGGTCGGGGAAGGCGGCGAGGTGGTCGTCGAAGGTTCCGCGGCCGGTGGTGAGCACCGCGACGCCCACGAGGCCGTCGGCCACCGGGGTCACGTAGGCCTCGGCGTCCCGGGCCCAGTGCACCTCGACGTGGTCGCTCCACGGGGCGAGTGCGTAGTGGCGCCGCAGGCCGTGCCGCCGGTGGGCCGGCGAGGGGCGGTGCAGGCCCAGGGCCCGGCGGATCGGGGAGTGCAGGCCGTCCGCGGCGACGAGATGGCCGGCCCGCACGCCGTGGGCCACCACGCCGGACGCGTCCTGCTCGACGCGGTGCACGGTGCGCTGTTCGAGGCGCACGCCCGCGGCGGCGACCGCCGCGCGCAGCGCCTCGTGCAGCACGGTGCGGCGTACCCCCCGCCCGGGACCCGCCCGGAAGCCGGCCTCGGCCCGGCAGGGCCCGGCGACGTACCGGATGCCTCGCAGGTCGTGTCCCGGCGGGCAGACGCCGAGCTCGGCCAGGGCGGCGACGGCCCCCGGCATCAGGCCCTCGCCGCACGCCTTGTCGACGGTGCCGGCGCGCTGCTCCCAGACGCGCACGTCGAGCCCCGCCCGGGCCGCGTGCAGGGCCGTGGCCAGGCCCGCGGGCCCGCCGCCCACGACGAGCAGGTCCATGCGCGCTCCTCTCAGGCCAGCCGGGCAAGGGCCGCGTCCTCGGCGCGGACACGGGTGGCGAGCAGGCACGCGTTCAGCAGGGTGAAGACGACCGCCGTGGTCCAGGCCGAGTGCGCCAGCGGGAGCGCGAACCCCTCCAGGACCACGGCCACGTAGTTCGGGTGCGGGACCAGGCGGTAGGGGCCGCCGGTCACGCGCGGGAAGCCGGGCACGACGATCACCCGCGTGTTCCACTGCCGGCCCAGCGTGGCGATGCACCACCAGCGCAGCGCCTGCGCGGCCGCGAGGAGGACGAGCATGGTCGCGGCGAGGACCGGTGCGGGCGCGGCCGGCCGTCGCACCCACACCTCGGTGAGGGCGCCGGCCAGCAGTCCCGCGTGGAGCACCACCATGAACGGGTAGTGGCCCCGCCCCGACTCCACTCCCCCGCGCGCGAGGCTCCACCTGGCGTTGCGGTGGGACACGGCGAGTTCGGCGGTGCGCTCCAGAGCGACGGCCAGGACGAGGGCGGTGAAGAGGACCTCGCTGTTCACGCCGGGGCCCCCGGGGCGCGCAGGAGCACGAGTTCGGAGCAGAAGCCCGGCCCCATGGCGAGCATGAGCCCGTGGGAGCCGGGCCGCGGCGGGCGGCGGTCGAGGGTGTCGGCCAGGACGTGCAGCACGGACGAGGAGGACAGGTTGCCCACTCTGCGCAGCGAGTCCCAGGTCACGGCCAGGGCCTCGCGGTCCACGCCGAGGGCCTCCTGGAGCGCCTCGATGACCTTGGGGCCGCCGGGGTGCGCGACGTACCAGCCGAGGTCGTCGCCGGTCAGCCCGTGGTCGGCGAGGAAGCCGCGTACGTCGTCGCCGACGTACCGGCGCACCAGGCCGGGGATCGAGGAGTCGAGCACGACGGTGAATCCGCCGGAACCGACGTCCCAGCCCATCGTGCGTTCCGAGTCGGGGTAGAGGCGGCTGCGCGAGGCGAGCACCTCGGGGCGGGCGGGATCGTCGGACAGGGCGAGGGGATGGCCGGGGCCGACGGCGACCACCGCCGCGGCGCCGTCACCGAACAGGCCGCTCGCCACGAGGTTGGCGACCGAGGTGTCGTTGCGCTGGAGCGTGAGGGAGCACAGTTCGACCGACATCAGCACGGCGACCGCGTCCGGGCTGCCGCGCAGCAAGTCGTGCAGGCGGGCGATGCCGGCGGCGCCTGCGACGCAGCCGAGACCCACGAGCGGCAGACGCACCACGTCGGGGCGGAGCCCGATCTGCGCCGCCACACGGGCTTCGAGGGAGGGGACGGAGAGGCCGGTCACCGTGCACGAGACGATGTAGTCGACGTCGGCCGGTGTGAGGCCGGCGTCCTTGAGCGCGTCGACGACCGCGCGGGCGCCGAGTTCGACGCCGGTGCGGATGAAGATGTCGTTGGACCGGCCGAAGTCGCCGAGCCCGGCGTATTCCGTCAGCGGGAGCACGCTGTGCCGGGTCTCGACGCACACGTTGCGGTGGAACCGCTCGACGACACCGCGGTCGACCGTGCCCTCGACCAGGGTGGTGGCGAAGGACTCGGTGATCTCCTCCTGCCGGTGGCAGTGGTCGGGCAGGACGCCGCGGACGCTGACGATGCGCATGGTCATGCTGGCTCCCGGGGTCGGCCGGTGGGGCGGTTGGGTGTGAGCAGGGCACGGCCGAGGCCGAGCGCGACGGCGGGCGTGAGGCGGCCCCGGGCCAGGCCCAGTTCGACGAAGTCGTCGAAGACGCGCTGGTCGGCGGCCGAGGCCCGCAGTCCGGCCGCGACGACACGCGTGCCGCGGGCGAGCCGGGCGGCCAGCGCGGTGTGGCGCAGGTGGGGCTGCAGGACGCGTCGGGCGGCACGGGCGTACCGCTCCCCCGCCTGCTCGGGGAGGCCGTCCCGCAGGGCCGCGGCGGCGGCGTGGCCGGCGGCGATGCCGGTCGCCACGGCGTAGTGGATTCCTTCCCCGGTCAGCGGGTTCACCAGGCCGGCCGCGTCGCCCGCGAGCAGGACGCGGCCGGCCGGAGGGCGCCAGCGGGCCGTCGAAAGCGGCAGGAGGTGTCCGGCCCAGTGCCGCCCGCCCTCGGTGGCGCCGGGCAGGAGCTCTTCGAGGCGGTGCAGCAGCCGGGCACGGTTCGGCGCGGGACGGTCGTCGTGGCACAGTTCGCCGTACCCGATGTTCGCCAGGCCGTCCCCGGTGTCGAAGGACCAGGCGTACGACGGCTGGTGCCGCACGCCGAACTCGATGACCTGCAGGCCGCGCCGCCCGGGTGCGACCGGGGCGTAGCCTCGCAGCGCCAGGGCCGTCGGACCGTGGGGGCGGCCGAGAGCGCGCCGCACGGCCGAGTGGGCGCCGTCGGCGCCGACCACCAGCGTGGCACGGATCTCTCCGTCCAGGACGACGGCGTCGGTGTGCTGCCGCAGCGTGCGGACGCGGTGGCGAAGGAGCCGGGCGCCGGCGGCGACCGCCGCACCGGCCAGCCGGGCGTCGAGGATCCGGCGCGGCACCACCCACGCCGGGCGGGCCATGGTCCGTTCGGCGACCAGCCCGCCGAGGCCGAGGCGGAGGCGGCCGACCGGGGTGCGGTCGGCCACGACGCCGCTGACGCCGATGCCGGCGAGGAGGTCGACGACGTGCGGGGCGACCCCGTCGCCGCAGGCCTTGTCCCGCGGGAAGTCGGCCCGGTCGAGGAGGGCCACGCGCAGTGCGGGGGCGGTGTGCAGTGCGCTCAGGGCGGTGGCGGCGCCGGCCGGTCCGGCACCGACCACCGCGAGGTCCCAGTCGACGGGTGCCGGCGCCGTCATCCGGCCGCCACGAGCAGGGCGGCGTCGAGCAGGGCGATGCCGACGGCGGCCCGGAAGGGGGTGCGGCCGTGGCCGGCCCACGCGCAGACCACCAGGACCGCCACCAGCGCCAGGGCAGCCCTGCTCCATGCCGGTGGGGGCCCGGCGGGGCCCAGGACGACCAGTGGCGACGCGGCGGACAGCAGGACGACGGCCAGGAGGCGTGCACGGCGTCCGCCGATCCGGTGCGGCAGGCCACGGACGCCGGTGCGTGCGTCGTCGGCGAGGTCGGGCAGCGCGTTGAGTAGGTGGGCCGCGACACCGAGGGCGGCACCGGCACCGGTCGCCCACGGTGGTGCCCAGGCCGGGGAGGGGCCGGCGAGGGAGACGACCGCCGGCAGCGTCCCGAAGGCGCAGGCGTACGGCAGCCACGACCACCGGGTCGCCTTGAGCCACAGGTTGTAGGCGTGGCCCGCGCCGACGCCGAGGAGTAGGTGGACGAGCGCGCTGCGCCAGCCGGCGAGCGCGGACAGCACGAGGCAGGCGGATCCGGCCACGCCCAGGGCCCGTACCGCCCGGCGGACCGGGAGGGCACCGGTGGCCAGGGGCTTGTCGGTGCGGCCGGCGGCGCGGTCGCGAGCGAGGTCGCGCAGGTCGTTGCCCCAGCCGATCGTGAGCTGGCCGGCGAGCACGGCCGCGGTGACGGTGGCGGCGTCGACCGGCCGCAGGTCACTGCGGACCGCGAGCAGGCCCACGAGGGCGCCGACCGCCAGGGCGGGCCCGCCGTGGGCGGCGGCGAGGAGCGCCAGGACGGGCGGTGGCCCGGGCCGCGCCGGGGCGGCACCGGCGGTCACGGGCGCCGTCGCACAGCGGCCCGCGCGGGCCGCGCGGTGTCCGGGCGCGCGACCGGACCCGCCAGGCCGTGCGTGCCCCCGGCGCGCGGGGGGTGCGCGGCGACGGCACCGGTGCTGCCGGTCGCCCTGGTGATCACGATGCGCATGCCGGATGATCCCCCGTTGCCCTCCCGCTCACACGGGGCGGCGGGCAATGCGGGGCACATCCACCCGGCTGGTGTACTGCGCGCACGGGCACTGCGGACGGGCGGAGCCGCGGACCGCGGGCGGGCGCGCACCGGTCGGCTCCCCGCGGCGCGCCGGGCGTTTCACCGGAGCCGCCGTGGGAGTGCCCGCCGTGCGGCTTCCCGCCCTGCGTCGGACGGTCCCCTCACGCGGGCGTACGCCGTCACGGTGCCGGGTGGCCGGGCCTGCCGGTGTCCCAGTCCAGCCGCAGGACGGCGAGGTCGTCGGTGTGCCGGTCGGCGTTGAGGGTGCGGGTGCCGGCGATGAGCTGGTCGAGGTAGGTGCCGGGCTCCGGAGTGCGGATGGTGTCGATGATGTCCAGCAGGCCGTCCACTCCGAGCCGGACCTCGGTGGTGTCCGCGAAGCCTTCGATGAGGCCGTCGGTGTAGGCGATGAGGGCTCCGCGAGGGGGGAGGGGAAGGGTGGTGGCGGGCCATTTGTCCAGTCCCGGAGCGATGCCGAGAGCTATTCCGTGGGACGCGGGGACGGTGCGGGCGCCGTCGGGGGTGACGAGGAGGGGTTCGTGGTGGCCGGCCAGGTGGAGGGTGAGGGTGGCGGCTCGCGGATCCAGGGTGGTGAGGGCGCAGGTGGTGAAGAGGTCGCTGCCGGTGCGTTCGGCGATGTGGATCCGTTCCAGCAGGTGGAGCAGTTCGTGGGCGCGGTGGCCACCGAGGGTGAGGGCGCGCCAGGCGATGCGGAGGCAGACGCCGAGCGCGGCGGCGTCGGGACCGTGTCCGCTGACGTCGCCGATGATGGCGTGGACCTGTCCGTCGTCGGTCTGGACGACGTCGAGGAAGTCGCCGCCGAGCAGGGCCTGGGCCCGCCCCGGGTAGTAGCGGCTGGTGACGGTCACCGCGGCCGTGGACACGAGGGGTTCGGGCAGCAGCCCGCGCTCCAGGCGGGCGTTCTCCTCGGTCCGCAGGCGCCCGATCTGGAGTGCCGCGTTGGCGCGCTGGGTGTGCTTGCGCTGGACGGCGTAGCGCAGGGCGCGTTGCATCAGGTCGGGTTCGACCTTGCCCTTGACGAGGTAGTCCTGGGCGCCTGCGGCCAGCGCGTCGACTCCGGCCCGGGGCTCGTCCAGTCCGGTCAGGACGATGATGGCGGCGTCGGTCTCCGTCTGGATCGCCTGCACGGTCCGCACCCCCGACGCGTCGGGCAGGTGCAGGTCGAGCAGGACGCAGTCGACGGGGTTGGCCCCGAGTGCCTTGCGGGCGTCGGCCGCCGTGCGGCAGCGCTCCAGGGTGTGCGGCAGGTCGGTGTCGTAAAGGAGTTCCTCGACGAGCAGGGCGTCTCCGTCGTCGTCCTCCACCAGGAGGATGCGGAACTGCTCCGAGCGTCCGGCGGTCTGTTCCTTCACGGCTGCGTCTTTCTCTCCGGGGTTTCGGGGGCCGTTCCTCCGTCGGGGAGGGTGAAGACGACGCGGGTGCCCAGCTTGTAGCCGGCGTCTATTTTGATCGTGCCGCCGTGGAACTCCACGACCTTCTTGCACATGGCCAGGCCGATGCCGGTGCCGGGGTAGGCGTCCTTGGTGTGCAGCCGCTGGAAGAGGACGAAGACCTTCTCCTGGAACTCCGGCGCGATGCCGATGCCGTTGTCGCTGACCGCGAACTCCCAGTACTCGGCGTCGCGCACGGCGCTGACATGGATGTGCGGCGGGTGGTCGGGGCTGCGGAACTTCAGGGCGTTCGACAGGAGGTTCTGCCAGAGCATGCCCAGTTGGGTGTCGTCTCCGACGACGGTGGGCAGTGCGTCGTGGGTGATGTCGGCGCCGGTCTCCTCGACGGTGACGCTGAGGCTGTCCAGCGCCTGGCTCATGACGCCCTCCAGGTCGACCGTGCTGTGTTCGTTGTGGACGCGGCCGACCCGGGAGAAGGCCAGGAGGTCGTTGATGAGTGTCTGCATGCGGTTGGCGCCGTCGACGGCGAAGGCGATGTACTGGTCGGCCTTCTCGTCGAGTTGGCCTCCGTAGCGCCGTTGCAGGAGCTGGGTGAAGCTGGAGACCTTGCGCAGTGGTTCCTGGAGGTCGTGCGAGGCGACGTAGGCGAACTGCTCCAGTTCGGTGTTCGACCGCTTGAGGTCCTCCGCCTGCTCGTCCAGCAGCCTGCGGGACTCCTCGCTGACGTCGAGTTCCGCCACCAGACGGCGGCGCATGGAATCGACGTCCGCAGCCAGCCGGCGCAGGTCGGCGGGGCCGGTGCCTTCGATGGAACGGCCGAAACGGCCCTGGGCCACGTCACGGGCGGACTCGCCGAGGCGGCCGAGGGGGCCGGTGATGCCGCGGCGCAGCCCCTCGAAGACGAGGCAGCCCACCAGGAGGATGACCGCGACGATGACGGTGAAGGTCCAGTTCCGCAGGGTCACGGCTCGCTGCAGCTCGGCGTCGGCCGCGGTCCGCCGGTTCTGCAGGTGGTCCTGCTGGCGGGTCATCGCGCGGCGCAGCTCGTCGAAGGTGGTCTTGCCCTCCTGCGCCCGCTGCGTGGCGAGTTCCACGGCGTCCCGGGGCGAGGCGGCGGAGATGGGGCGGGCGACACGCCGGTGCCACGTGCCGGCCAGTTCCTGTATCTCGGCGAGATCGGCGCGGCCCTGGGCATCGCTTGCGGCCAGCGGCCGCAGGCGCCGGACGGCGGTCTCCTCGGCGGCCCTGCCCCGCGCGTAGGGCTGGAGGAAGTCCCGTCGGCCGGACAGGCCGTAGCCGCGGATGCCGGTCTCCTGGTCGACCAGGGCCTGCTCCATCCGCATCGCCTGGATCAGAGCGGGCGAGCGTCCGTCCACCAGCTCGTCCGTGATCTGCGACGTACGCCACATCGCCCAGCCGCCCAGTGACCCCAGCACGGCGAGCACGGCCAAGGTGGCGGAGACCCCGACGCGCAGCCAGCGCACGGTGGTCCAACCGGAGAACGCGCTCTCGGTGTCGGACGGCTTGGTCTTCATCGTGCTTCGCATCTCTCCTCGACGGTCCCGGCCGCGATCAGTGCGCGGCACGCACACTGTACCCAGGCCCGACAACGCATGTTGTCCAGGTGGGGTGTACGCCGTAGGGTGGTGCCATGCCTGGCCCGCTTCTCCCCCCCCACCTGCCCAGGAGGCCGGCTGCGCTGGTGTCCCAGGTGGTGGAGGAACTCGTCCGGCGTCTCGCGCCGGACACCGTCCATCACCCCGCCGAACCACCCGATCCCGCGGGTGAGGCCCGCCGACGGGCGCTGCTGCGTCTGCGGGTTCTCGCCGACGTCAAGCAGACCGTCCGGCATCTGGAGGACCAGGCGGCGCACGCCGCGGCGGAAAGCGGGGCAGGCTATCCAGAGATAGGCCAGGCTCTGAACATGAGCCGTCAAGGAGCCCGGCGCCGCTGGCCCGGGCTGGTCACCAACAGCAACTCACCCCGCCCGACTCCTCCTTCAACCCCCCGGAGCTCGTAGATCATGGCTGCCGCCGCAACCCGCCCGTACGACGTGCTGCTGGTCGAAGACGATGTCGCGGACGCGATGCTCATCCAGGACGCCCTGTCCGAGCGCGGTACCCGCAACCTCACCCAGGTGTCCGACGGCATCTCGGCCCTGGACTACCTGCGCGACCCGGACAATGAGCGGCCGGACCTCATCGTGCTCGACCTCAACATGCCGCGCATGAACGGACGGGAGTTCCTCGCCGTGGTCAAGGAGGACCCCGAGCTGCGCACCATCCCGGTCGTCGTCCTCACCACGTCCGCCGCCCCCGACGACGTCACCGGCGCCTACCAGCACCACGCCAACGCCTACGTCACCAAGCCCGTGAACCTCGAGGAGTTCGAGGCGGCGGTGCGGAGCATCGACGTCTTCTACCTCGACATCGCCGTCAAGCCCCCGAAGGAGTAGGGCTCGTCGCACCCCGTGGGGTGCTTCCCGCCGTGGGGCGGGAAGCACCCCACGGGTTCGTGGACCGCCCGGCTCGCGGCGGCGAACCTCACTCGTCTCTTGTGACCGGGCCTGGCGGCCTGCTCCCGCTCACGAACCGCCGCGCGGCGCTGTGACGGACCGGGTGGCTCCGCCGGGGGAGCCGGCCCCGGGAGCCCCGCCCCCGGCGGCGGCGGGGTGCCGGCAGGCCGTGCCGCGGGGCACTCCCCGGCAAGGCGCCGCGGCCGCTCAGCTCTCGGCCGGATCGCCGCCGTGCGGAAGGGCGAAGATCCATTGCTGGGCCCACGTGCACGAGCGGTCCTTGAACCACGGCCGCCATTTGCGCTCGGCCGCCTCGGAGGCCGTCAGGAACCGCTGACTGTGCACCGCCTGCACCTCGAACGCCGCGCCGTCGGGCGACTTCCGCAGCCGCCAGCGCTGCCAGGGTTCCGCGTGGGGCTCCCACATCAGCAGCTCGGGCGCGTGCGAATCGGTCGTGGAGTCGAGGGCGAGTCCGTTGGCGGCCGAAACGATCAGCACTTCACCGGGGACTCCGCTGGGGTGCAGGAACCACAGTTGATGGCGGTCCGCGTGGGGTGGCCAGAGGTGGGGGCGGTTGCCCGACTGGTTGCCCAGCGCCGTGTCCAGCGCCAGCCCGCAGTCCCGGGCAATGATCATGAATGGACCGGCCGGGCCTTTCTTCTTCTTCCGTCTCGCCGGGAGGACGATGTCTTCCACGCCGACGGAGATGCCCGGAAACCCGAGTACTCCCAGGCCAAGCCGTAAGTTCACCATGCGCGGGACGGTAGCAGTGCCGCCGCGCCCCCCGGGGGGCCGAGTGGGCCCCGGAGGCGCGGGCGCAGGCCGTGCCGCGCCTGGCTGCGGGACGTCGCTAGTCCGCGGCGGCCTCTTCCAGCGTCTGGGCCACTTTCAGGACGGTGTCCACTCCGGTGATGTGCAGCAGCCGTCGCAGTTGCTCCGTCGGCGCGGCCACGCGCAGGTCCACTGCCTGGTGGGTGAGGATGAGCACGTTCAGCAGCACCGAGTCCGCGAAGGTGATGCCGGAGGCTTCCAGAACGACCTTCGTGTGCTTTTCGGCCGCGGCGGCCAGCGCGTCCGCCAGGTCCGTGACCGAGTCCATGTCGTAGGAACCGCGCGCACCGACCACCCAGGCGCCGCCCCACTCGTACTGCACCACCGTCGCCTGGCCCAGAACCCGCACCCGGCGTCCGCCGGAGTCGCTCGGGCGTCCGGCCACCGCTTCCTGCATCGTCATCCCGGGTCCCTCCCCTGTCTCCCCCAGCCCCATCCTGCCATCTGTTGCGCGAAAAGTATGTCAGGTAACCGTTGTCCGGCAAAGACGGTCCGTGGAATGCCGTGCACGACTGAAGCCGCATGGGCGGCGCCGGCAGCGCCCGGTGGCGCGACGGACGGGACGCCGCGGACACAGCGGCCTTCGGCCATCACGGTCCGTCACGAGCGCGGGAGACCACCGGGAGCCGGGGCGGGTCACCGCGTCCGGCTGCCGGGGCCACCGCCCGGGTCGTCGGCCAGGGCCACGGCCGTCCTGATGCGCTTGCCCACCGGTTCGCGGTGCACCTCGAAGCTGCGGCACACCGCCATCACGATTTCCAGGCCGTGCTGCCCTATCCGGGCCGGATCCGGCGCCAGGACCGCCGGTACGACAGCGCTGCTGTCCCACACCGTCACCTCGACGGCCCCGTCGCCCAGCTCCAGGCGCAGCAGGCACGGGCCGGGGGCGTACTTGCGGGCGTTGGTCACCAACTCGCTCACCACCAGTTGCACCGCGCTCGCGGCGCGCTCCGGGACGGGCAGGCCGTGGACCGTCTGCAGCGACCGGAGGAAGTCCCGGGCCATGGCACGGGCGGCGGCGATGCCCTCGCTGTTCCCGAACGCGCCGGAGACGGAGACGGACCGGTCCGTGAGCGGCTGCCGGCTCTTGTCCCACGCCGCCGAGTCCATACGTCCGCTCCGCCCGATGAAGTGCCGTCTACTCGCCAGACACGTCGCCTACCCCCGATCCGTCTGCGCAATGCCCTCACTTCGTCGACACAGGGTCCGCGCAGATGGTTCAGGCAGCCGCCGTCGCATCGGTGACGAGCAAAGGATAAGTCTGGGTCAGACGCAGCACGTGCGCGGGTTGGGCCTGCAGCCCGGTCACGCACAGTCGGCCGCCCTGTTCCAGGAGACGCAGGCGGAGCTTCAGCAGGAAGGTCAGGCCGCTGGAGTCCATGAAGGACACGGCGGACATCTCCACGTACAGGGTCCTGCCGTCGCGGGGGAGGCCGCTCGTGGCCTCCTCGAGGGCGGGGAAGGAGTCGAGGTCCATCTCTCCGCCCGCAGTGATCACGGTGCTGCCGGTGTGGTGCCGTGTGACAGCGGTGAACTGGTTCATGGTTCGCCCCTCGCTTCCGGGGGTCGAGCCCAAAAACACCCCGGCGGGGGGCATCAGGCGCGCGACGTAGGGCCACGCACGGCCGAGCAAGACAATCCGTGCGCGCCCCGGCCACCACTGGTGACCGTCCGGGGGCGGCTCGGAGCCTCCTACCAGACCAGGCTGGTGTTCCAGCAGCGTCGCACACAACGCGCACCGGCCGCCAGCACCCGGTACGGCCGGTGCCCGCCCCCGCGGTCCCCGTGCTGCCGTGGCCCCGCGGGGTTCCCGCCTCCCGGGCGGGGGCCACTCGCGCCCGGTGACACGGGACGTGAAGTGCGCTTCGGCCCCGGTGGCGGTCACTCCCCCACGGCCGCCATCCGTCGGCGGCGGGAACACGGTGACGAGCGGAATGTGATGGGTCTCATCCGGCGCGGCGGCCACACGGAGCGGGTATGGAAGCGTCCGGCCTGGGCAAACGATTCGCCTGGGACTTGGAGGATGCCATGACGACGACGAAGCGTCCGGTCGAGCTGGCGGGGGAAGCGACCGCGTGCTGCGGACACTCCCACGGCCACCACTCCGGCTCCGGCGCGGATACGCCGGAGACACCGCGTGAACGGGTCAACCGCCGCTGGAACGAGATACTCCAGGAGACGCGGGTCACGCAGACGGGAGTGCAGATCCTCTTCGGGTTCCTTCTCAGCGTCGCGTTCACCCCCACCTTCAGAGAGCTGGAGGCGCTGGACCGCGGCATCTACGTCACCACCGTGGTGCTCGGCGCCGCGGCGACCGCGTCGCTCATAGCGCCGGTCTCCATCCACCGCTTCCGGTCCGGCCAGCGCATGAAGGACGAGGTGGTGGAGGCCGCGGGCCGCCTCATGGTGTGCGGCATGGTCCTCCTCGCCCTGACCATCGGCTGCACGCTCCTGCTGATCCTCCGCTTCGTGGTTCCCGGCGTCCTCGCCGAAGTCCTCGTCGGCACGGTCATGCTGTGGTTCGGCCTGTGCTGGTACGCGCTGCCGCTGCTGCTGCGCCGCCGCGGCGACCGCCGCGCCCGCACGGCCCGCGACGCCTGACGCAGCCCGGGTTCCTCCGCACCCGCCCGCCCGGCGGCGCCCGGGTCCCTTCCTGCCGCGGTGCTCCGGGGCGGTTCGCTGCGTCAGTCCGGGGCGGTCGTCGAGATCGCCATCAGCCTGGTCACGGTGCCGTCGTCGCCGGTCACGTCGCGCACGTGCCGAAAGCCCAGGCGACGGCACAGGGCCAGGCTGGCGGCGTTGTCGGCGCCCACCAGGCCGTACACCTCCTTCAGGGCCAGGGTGCCGGCGGCGTGGCCGAGCAGGCCACGGACCGCTTCGGCGCCCAGGCCCCTTCCCCAGTGCTCGGGGGCGAGAGCGGTGATCAGCTCGTATCCGTCGACGTTGCCGGTCTTCTTCACCTCGGCGTGGCCGGCGTAGGTCCCCTCGCGCCACAGGCCCCACACGTCGAACCGGTGCTGCGGGTAGACCTCGGTGAGGATGGCGCGGAACAGCGCGCGGATGTCGGCCTCGGGGACGCGTTCCTGGCCCATCCAGCGGCAGACCTCCTCGTCGCGGAGCAGAGCCACGAAGACGTCCTCGTCCTCGGGGCGGTAGGGCCGGAAGGTGAGTCGTTCGGTGTGCAGGACCGGTGTCATGACGGCTCCTCGGAACGGGCGGGAACGGGCACGGGGGCCGGGCGGGGCCGGACGGAACGCGCGTGCGCCCCGTCCCGCCCCGCCGGGGCCGGGACGTGTCAGGCCTCGGCGTCCGCCATGCGCTCGCGCAGGCTGCGCGGGCGCATGTCGGTCCAGACCTCGTCGACGTAGGCGGAGCACTCCGCCTCGGTGCCCTCCTTGCCGACGGGCTGCCAGCCGGCGGGCACCTCGACGTCGGCGGGCCACAGCGAGTACTGCTCCTCGTCGTTGCGCAGCACCTGGTAGCGGGTGTTCTCGTCCATGGGTGTCGGTCTCGCTCTCTCGGATCGGTGGTGGCGTGCAAGGGGACGTGCGGTGGGGGCGGGTGGCGGGGCGCGGCCCACGGGGCGGCGCGTCACCGGTTGTTCCGGGCGTGGCGGGCGATGTGGCGCAGGGCCTCGGCGAAGTCGCCCGCGACGCGCCGCACGGTGTCCGTGGCGTGCAGGGCGGGCCGGTGGTGCCAGGTGAAGGACAGCCGGCCGCCCTGCACCGCGCCGACCACCTCCAGCGGGTGGGAGCCGCTGTCGCGCGGGTCGTGGTGCCGGCCGAACGAGCCGTGTTCGGCGCGCACCAGGCCGTCGCCGGGGTTCTCGGGGCGGGCGTCCCACTGCCCGAGGTAGTTGAAGACGACCTGTCCGTGCGCGGCCCGGCCGAGCCGCTCGCGCACCTCGGGAGGGCCGAAGGTGCGCAGCGCGCCGAAGCCGAGGCCGTTGCCGGGCACGGCGCGCAGCTGCCGGCGCACCGACTTCACCAGGGTCCGCCAGTCGCGGGCGGGGCCGGGGCAGGCGGGATCGGGCACGTGGAGGGCGACGGGGTGGACGGTGGTGAACCAGCCGACCGTGCGCGTCAGGTCCACGTCGTCGAGGATGTCCTCGCGGCCGTGTCCCTCCAGGTCCAGGCGGACCTCCTCGCCGCCGGCCCAGCGGGCCAGGGACAGGGCGAGGGCGGCGAGCAGCACGTCGTTGACGCGGGTGCGGTAGGCGGTCGGCGCGGCGCGCAGCAGTGCTTCGGTGTCCGCCTCGTCGAGTTCGACGGTGAGCGTCCGGACGGCGCCCGCCTCCGGTCCGGTCGCCGTCTCGGCCGGGAGGGCGCCGGTGTCGACCGCCTTCTCCCAGTAGGGCAGTTCCTCGTCGAGGGCGCCGGACGCGACGTGTGCGGCGAGGCCCCGGGCCCAGTCGCGGAAGGTGGTGGAGCGTTCCCCCAGTGCGACGGGCCCGCCCCGGGCGGCCTGCCGGTAGGCGGCCTCCAGGTCGTCGCGCAGGATGCGCCAGGACACGGCGTCCACGACGAGGTGGTGGGCGACGAGGAGGAGGAAGGCGGGCCGGTCGGTGTGGCCGGTGAACAGGGCCGCGCGCAGCAGTGGGCCGTGCGCCAGGTCGAAGCCGGTGTGCAGGTCGTCGGCGGCCGTCTCCATCGCGGCGTCGGCCTCCGCGGCGCTCAGCCCGCCCAGGTCGTGGCGGTTCAGGAGCCGGTCGCGGTCGGTGTCGGACGGCGGCGGGTTGAACTGGTGCCAGCGGCCCTCCTCCACGGTGAAGCGCATGCGCAGGGCGTCGTGGTGGTCGAGCAGGGCGTTGAGGGCCGTCTCCAGGGCGGCGGTGTCCGGGGCGGTGCCGAGTTCCAGCAGGAGCGACTGGTTGAAGTGGTGGTGGGCGGCGCGGGGGCTGGTCAGGAACCACTCCTGGATGGGGGTGAGCGGCACGTCCCCGCTCACCGGGCCGTCGCCCTGGTTCCGGGGTGCCGCGGTGACGACGCCGGCCAGTTCGGCGACGGTCTGATGGGTGAACAGGTCGCGGGTGGCCATGTGCAGTCCCTCCCGCCGCAGCCGTGAGACGACCTGCATGGTGAGGATGGAGTCGCCGCCGAGGTGGAAGAAGTTGTCGTGCGCGCCGACGTCCGCCACGCCGAGGACGTCGGACCAGATGCGTGCGATGCGGCGTTCGGTGTCGGTGCGCGGGACGGTGTGCGGCCCGGCGGCGGTGTGCGCGGGACCGGGTTCGGGCAGCGCGCCGCGGTCGGTCTTGCCGTTGGGGGTGAGCGGCAGCCGCTCCATCGGCACGAACGCCGAGGGGATCATGTGCGGCGGGAGCAGCGCGGCGAGGTGGTCGCGCAGTTCCGGTACGGGCAGTTGCGCGGTGGGGTCCCCGGCGGGCACCACGTGGGCCACCAGCCGTCCGCCGGAGCGGCCGTCCGGTTCCGTTCCGCCGCCGCGTACGGTGACGACGGCGTCGCGCACCAGCGGGCTGCTGCGCAGCGCGTTCTCGATCTCGCCGGGCTCGATGCGGAAACCGCGCAGTTTGACCTGGTCGTCGGCGCGTCCGGCGAAGCGCAGTGCGCCGGAGGCGTCCCAGCGGGCCAGGTCGCCGGTGCGGTACATCCGCTCCCCCGGCGCGCCGAACGGGTCGGCGACGAAGCGGGAGGCGGTCAGGCCGGGCCGGTTCAGGTAGCCGCGGGCCAGTCCGGGGCCGGAGACGTGGAGTTCGCCGGTGACGCCGGGCGGGACGGGGCGCAGGGCGGAGTCGAGGACGTGGACGCGGGTGGCGCCCGCCGGGCGGCCGATCGGCGGGGCGCCCGTGCCGGGGGCGAGGGGGCCGGTCCAGGTGGCGACGACCGTGGCCTCGGTGGGGCCGTACGAGTTGATCATCCGGCGGCCGGGGGCCCACCGTTCGACGAGGTGGGCCGGGCACGCCTCGGCGCCGACGATGAGGGTGCGCAGGTGCGGCAGGGCGTCGGCGGTCTCGGGGGCGACGGTGGCCAGGGCGGCCGGCGGGATCAGCGCATGGCTGACGCGCCGCTCGGCGAGTGCCTGGGCGAGCCGTTCGCCGACGAGGGGGCCTTCCTCGCCGGTGACGAGGGTGGCTCCGGCGAGCAGGGACACGCACAGCTCCAGCACGCAGGCGTCGAAGCTGGGC
>DASTDN010000605.1:0-4187 GCA_035710365.1 Streptomyces sp.
GTGAGACGAACGCAGGCCCGCGCCGCCCGGCGCGGGCCTGCGTTCGCGCACCACCACGCTCGCCCCGCCCGGGTGGACGCCTGGCTGAGGGGCGCCGTCCCCCGGCCGCGGGGACGGGCACCGCGTCACCGGTCCGCCCCCTCACCGGCCGGGGGAACCCGCCGCCCGGGCTCCCGTCGGCACCGCACGTCGCCACCGCGGGAGACGCCGGCCCGCCTGCCCCGCGGGGTTCGCCGCTCGCGCCGCCCCGGGGGCCGCGGTGTGGCCCGGAGCACCCGCTTTCCCCTCTCCCCGGGGAAACCGCGGCGGCGGTATGCTCGCCGGTGCCCTGCCGAGGTCACCCAGCCGTGGCTGAGCTCGAGGGACGCCTCGACGGCCCGCGAGCGACCTGGAGCGATCATGAGCAAGGGCTTCGTCTCCAGACTCCTGATCCGGCGCGACACGACCACCGCCGCGATCCGGGACGCGATGGTCGCTCTCGTGCCGGGCTACGCCCGCCTCCCCTCGGTCCGGCACCGCGTCCTGCTCCACGAGGTGGACGAGACGTGGACCCCGGTGCTGCGGCGGGCCGCCGCGAACGAGCCGCTCGGGGAGAGCGACCTCGACGTGTACCGGGATCTGGGCCTGCGCCGGGCGAGGGCGTCGTTCTCCTTCGACGACCTCAAAGCGGGGTTCGAGGTGGCCCACACCGCGGGCCTCCGCGACTGCCTCGCGGCGATCGAGGCGGGCGACCGCGAGGAACCGATGGCCTTCACCGCCTGGGGGGTCCGTGAGCAGCGCCGCGTCCTGCAGGCCGTGACCGACGCATACCTCGGCGCGCGGTGCGAGGCGGGTGAGCAGTGGCAGGCCCGCGAACTCCTCGTCGAGCGCCTGCTGGACGGGCAGAACGCGGACGTCACCGCGGCCGCGCTGCACATGGACCTGCCGGAGGGCTACCTGGTCCTGGTGTGCCGGCCCCGCGGGCGCGAGGACCTCGCGGCGGGGGCCCTGCGTGCCGCGGCGGGACACGCGCTGGCGGGCGTGCCGGGAGCGCTCTGGCGTGAGAACCCGGCGGCCGGCCGGCTGGTGGTCCTCCTCCCGGTGAACGGGGACCTCGCGCGTGTGCGCGCGGCGGCGGTCGATGTGACGGCCGACCTGGCACGGACGCTGGGTGAGCGCCTGCACGTCAGCGAGGCCCACGGCCCCACGCTGGACGACGTACCGGCCGCCTTCGGGGAAGCGGACCGGGCCGTCGTCCTCGTCGCCGCCATGCCGGACGCCGGGGGCCGCCCGTACCGGGCCGACGAGTTGCTCATCGAGCTGGCGGTCGCCCGTCAGCCGGACATCCGGCAGCGCCTGGCCGGCCTGCTGGCTCCCCTGCGGCAGGGGACGGATCTGCGGCGCACGCTGGAGGTGCTGTTCGACTGCGGGCTGGACCGCGAGCAGACGACCCGGGCCCTCTACATCCACCGCCGGACCCTGACCTACCGGATCCAGCGCATACGCGACCTGACCGGCCTCGACCCGACGACGGCCCACGGGATCCAGCTCCTGCGCGGAGCGCTCACCGCCAGCCGGCTCGACGGCATCCTGCCGGAGGCGGCGCCGGGCCGGCACTCCCCGGTGCACCGCGGTCAGCCGGTCTGACACAGCCGGGGGCGCCCGCGCGCCCGGCCCCCTCCGGGGACACCACCGGCGCCGCCGGGGTGAACGGCCGGCCTGGGCTCTGCGACGGGGAGCGGGACCGCCCGGTCCGCCTGATCGAGGCGGCGTCCCGCAAGGCCTCCCTGCCGCGACTCCTCGCGGCGCTGCCTCAGATCCGTGCCGTCGGCCGGCCCCGCGGGCCGGCTCACGGCTTCGTCGAAGGCATCGAGCACCTCCACCGCAACGCGGGAAAGAGCGGCCGGGCACCGGCAACGGCAAGCCGCGCCTTCCGAGTGCGTACGTCTCCTCCGCGTACAGACGCCTCATGACGCTCGCGAACGCCTCGCGGTGCCCCGGTCAGTGGCCGGACATCGCGAGGGGCGGGGACAGCAGATGCCGGTCGCCGGAGAGAATGGCCCGCTGGAGTTCCTGGAGCGGACGGCCCGGCTCCAGCCCCAGTTCGTCGTTGAGCGTCTTGCGCACCGACTGGTACACCCTCAGCGCGTCCGCCTGCCGCTCGGAGCGGTACAGCGCCAGCATGAGCTGCCGGTAGAACGCCTCGCACATCGGGTTCTCCGCGGTCAGCGCGAACAGCATGCCCACGGCCTCGCGGTGGTGGCCGAGCTGCAACTGGCACTCGACCAGCATCTCCTGGCACTCCAGCCGGATCTCGTTCAGCCAGGTGGCGAAACCGTCGACGATCGGCCCGTTGGCGACGGTGCCGTTGGCGCCCTGGCCGAGGATCGGGCCGCGCCACAGGGCGAGGGCCTGGCCGAAGCAGGAGGCCGCCTCCTCGTGACGCCCCTCGCGGAGCAGGCAGCGCCCCACGTCGACCAGCCGGGGAAACTCCTGGGCGTCGATCTGGTCGTCGCCCTTGTGCAGGACGTAGCCCGGCGCCCGGGTCTCCACGGGGTTGCCGGCCCTTCCCGGCAGCCTCAGGAACTTGCGGAGCTGGGAGATGTACACGTGGAGTCCGGCCGTGGCGCGCCGCGGCAGGTCCTCGCCCCAGACCTCCTTCATGAGCTGCTCCAGGGAGACGAGCTGGTCGGCCCGGATGAGGAGCACGGTGAGGACGATCTCCACCTTCTGCGCGTTGATGGTGGAGTAGGTGCCCCCCTCTCCGACGCGCAGTGGGCCGAGCATTTCGTACCTCACGGAGTCGTCCCCCTGGTTGTCGCGTGGCGTGCCTCGTCGAGCAGCGCCTTGGCGATGATGTCCACGACGCCGCCTTGGTGGGTGTTCAGGTAGAAGTGGCCCCCCGGGAAGGTCCTCAGGTCGAAGGCCCCGGTCGTGTGGTCCCGCCAGGCCTCCACGTCGTCGAGCGCGGCCTGCGGGTCCCGGTCGCCGACCAGCGCGGTGACGGGGCAGTCCAGCGGCGGCGCCTGGTTCCACCGGTACAGCTCGACGGCCCGGTAGTCGTTGCGGACGACCGGGAGGATCTCCGCGAGCAGTTCCTCGTCGTCGAGGAACCGCGGGTCGGTGCCCCCGGCCCGGCGCAGCTCGCCGACCAGCTCCGCGTCGCTGAGCAGGTGCACGGTGCCCCGCCGGAAACGGGAGGGCGCGCGCCGTCCCGAGACGAACAGGTGACGCGGGCGCTCGCCGAGCCGCTGGGCGACCTCGAAGGCGAGGACGGCGCCCATGCTGTGCCCGAAGAGGGCGAGTGGGCGGTCACCGAACGGCGCGAGTGCCTCGGTGATCAGGTCCGCGAGCCGCGGGATGTCGTCGACCAGCGGCTCCCTGCGCCGGTCCTGCCGGCCCGGGTACTGCACCGCGAGGACTTCGGTGGCCGGAAGCAGGGGGGATCGGGTCAGCGGGTGGTAGTAGGAGGCCGAGCCGCCCGCATGAGGAAGGCAGACCAGCCGGACGTCGGCTTCCGGACGGGGCCGAAAACGACGTATCCACGGGTCCGGCGGATCGGGTGTGGGGGAGGCGGACAAATCTATCCCTTCGCCAGGAACGCTGACAACGGCGTCGCGTTACGTGGCCGCTCCTGATCATGCGCATCACAGTAAAGGCCAACGCCGCTGGGACGGCAACGGGGCGGAATAAGACATTCCTTATCCTGTTGTTCCGGCATTCCCGCGCGGTCGATTCATGGCGGGCCGGACCGGGAATGCTTGAAATCGACATAGGAATGCCTGGCATTGCGCCCCGGAAAGTGCCTCCAATGGGCCATACGGCCCTCGGAGTGCGAGGCTCGCAGGACAGGCGGCATCCGGTGAGGGACGGGACGCCCGGCGGGGCGGCCGGTGAGTGGAGCCTCGGTGTTCCCGGTGGGCCCCGCTGGTCCGTACCTGAAGCGCCGCTCGTCATTCTTTGCGGGAACATTACGTCATGCTGGTTTGGTCTCGCGGATGCGCCCTGGGCCTGCGCCCATTCCCCATCTCGGTGTCACCGATGGTTTTGCCGGTAAAGCTACCCGTGGATTCACCCGAAGTGTGATTGTGGCTGATTGTTTTCTTGCGGGGGAGCGGGGTTCACGTTGGTCCTGATTCGGCCACCGACGTGCTCTCCCGTCCCGTGAACACCCCCGTACTCCGCCTCGAATGTGCCGGTACGCGCAG
>DASTDN010000606.1:0-3981 GCA_035710365.1 Streptomyces sp.
CGCCGCCACGTCACCCGGAGCGCGTACCGGACGCGGAGGGCGGGGTGGTCCCGGGGGGCCCGGCGGGGCGCCGCTGCTGCGGTCCGGCAGCAACTCACCCGTGCCGACGGGGAGTTGAGGGACGGCTGCGGTCCGTGAGGAGAACCGGGCATGAAAAGACCCGGTTGCTGGCGACGGGGGATGCACCAGCAACCGGGCTACTGGAACGGTAACAAGAGATCGGCGGTTCGCAAATTCGATCTCGGCTTTTCCAGTCATCGACTAGCGGATTTCCACCAGGAGTTGTGACCGGAGTCACCGCTCGCGGGCCGACGGGGGTCCGTCAGCTCAGCGTGACCTGCCGGTTGGTGAGCCCGCCGCGCGCGCGGCGCTCGTCCCCGGTCAGCGGCGCGTCGACGGCCAGCGCGGCGGCCAGCCGCTCGGCGAACTCCGCCGCCGGCTTCTCCACGTCCTGCGCCGTCATCCCCGTCGGCAGGTCCCACACCGGGACGGTGAGCCCGTGCGCGCGGAAGGAACCCACGAGGCGGGTGCCCTCGCCGAGGCTCGACGTGCCCGCCGCGTGCAGCCGCGCGAGCGCGTCCAGGAGCTGCTCCTCCGCGTGCGGCATGACCCAGCGCAGGTGGTTCTTCTCCGGCGTCTCGCACCAGTACGCGGCGTCCACACCGTGCAGCCGTACGGTCGGGATGGCGGCGGCGTTGGCCCGCTCCAGGGACGCCGTCACCTCCGCGGTCGCGTTCTCCGCGTCGGGCACCCAGAACTCGAAGCCCTCGTGCACGACCGGCTCGAACGCGCCCTCCGGGGCGAGGACGTCCTGCAGCCGCGGACCGTCGGCCGGGGCGCGGCGGCCCTGGACCGGGGTGCCCGGCTCGGCCTCCAGCGCGCGCCGGAGGGTGTCGGCGAGGTCGCGGCTGATGTCGCCGGACGCCGTGTCGTTCTGCAGGCCGAGCAGGACCGAGCCGTCGTCGCGGCGCAGCGCGGGCCACGCCATCGGCAGGACCGTGGCCAGCGTGACCGACGGGACGCCCTCGGGCAGGCCGTCCTTCAGGGGCAGCGTGGCCGTGGCCGCGGGCACCAGTTCGCGCAGCGCCACCCAGTCGCACTCGCCGGGCAGTCCCTCGAACGGCCGGTGCACCAGCTCGGTCGCCGCGTGCGAGGCGGCCCGGCCGTGGCAGGCCTTGTAGCGGCGGCCGCTGCCGCACGGGCAGGGCTCGCGGGCGCCGACGACCGGGACCTCTCCGTCGGTGAGCTGCGGGCGCTTGGCCTTCGTCTGGAGGCGCTTCTTGGCCATCTTCGGTGTCTCCCGGTTGCGGCTCGTCTCGTACGCCGGGAGCCTAACCGTTCGCGCCACGGCCGACGGGACCCCGTGGACGCCGGGTGTTCCGGGCCGCGGCCGGTCCGTCAGTCCAGGTCGTCGAAGGCGTCCGCGAAGTCCATGCCGGGCAGCTCCGGGACCGAGGACGCGGCCACGCGCGCGGTGAGGCCGGCCGGTGTCTGGCGGCCCGCGTCCGGGTCGTGGACGTCGCCGTGCACGACCACCCACACCGTCACTTCGCCCCGGGCGTCGTCGCGTACGCCCCAGTCGTCGGAGAGCGCGCCGATGATGTTCAGCCCGCGGCCGCCGTGCGCGGTGACCGAGGGGGTGGCCGGGGCCGGGCGCGTCGGGCCGCCCCCGTCCGTGACCTCCACGATGAGCCGGCCCGCCACGTCCACCCGCCACGCGGCCCGGACGTCACCGTCACCGGCGAGCGCGCCGCCCAGCGGCCTGCCGTGCTTGCACGCGTTGCTCAACAGCTCCGACAGGACCAGTACGGCGTCCTCGACGACCGACTCCGCCACACCGCCGTCACGCAGTTGCCGGCGCATCCGCCGTCTCGCTTCTCCCACGCCCGCAGGGCCATGGGGTACGGCCATGCACGACGACGTGGGCACTTCCTGTGCCACCACCAACGCCACCCCCGAAACCTCCTTCGCCCCACGCCACGGTGTGAATGCCCTGTGGTCCCGCGCCGGAAACCGGTCGATCGTCCTCCGCCGACGCACCCGCGGCGAACCGCCACGGAGGGAACGCGCCGGGGCACTCCGGGTAATCGGGTGGCCGGAAGAGGACGCCTGATGCTTCCGGATCGGTGCGGTCGGGGGGTGAGAGGTTTTCCGGGTGGGGGCACGCGCGCGTGCGGCGTCGGCGGCCGACCGGTCTTCAGCGGGCGGGTGGTTCAGCGGCCGAGCCGGTCCAGGACCTCGCGCGGGCGGTTGGTGATGATGGCGTCGACGCCGAGCCGTACGCACAGGTCGACGTCCTCGGGCTCGTTCACCGTCCACACGTGCACCTGGTGGCCCGCCCGCTTCAGCCGCTCCACGTACGCGGGGTGGTTGCGCACGATGCGCAGGGACGGGCCCGCGACGGCGACGCCCGGCGGCAGCCGTCCGTCGCGCAGCCGGGGTGAGACGAACTGCATGAGGTAGACCGTCGGCAGGGTCGGAGCGGCGGCCCGCACGCGATGCAGCGATCTGGCCGAAAAGCTCATGACGCGCACCGGCGACTCGGCGGGGCTCGCGGGCGCGTCCAGGCCGAACCGCTTCAGCAGGAGCAGCAGCCGCTCCTCCACCTGGCCCGCCCAGCGCGTGGGGTGCTTGGTCTCCACGGCGAGTTCCACGCGGCGCCCGGCGTCGGCGACGAGTTCGAGCAGCCGCTCCAGGGTGAGGACGGAGGTCGCCTCGCGGTCCTCGGGACGGTGCTCCCAGTCGGGTTCCTCGTCGCGGGCGCCGGGGGCGTCGCGGTGCTTCCAGGACCCGAAGTCGAGGGCGGCGAGGTCGGCCAGCTCCAGCGCGGAGACGGCGCCCCGGCCGTTCGAGGTGCGGTTCACACGGCGGTCGTGGACGCAGACGAGGTGGCCGTCCGCCGTCAGCCGTACGTCGCACTCCAGGGCGTCCGCGCCGTCCTCGATCGCCTTCCGGTAGGCGGCCAGGGTGTGCTCGGGGGCGTCCTCCGAGGCCCCGCGGTGGGCGACGACCTGGATGTGATGCTGTCGTGCGTGGGTCACCGCGTCATGGTGCCACCGCCCGGGGGTAGGCGGGGAGACGGGTCCGGCGGGCTGCATCCTTTTCGTCGGACATGACCTATATAAAGAATGGCCTTGGACGCATAGCCACCGCTTATGGTGCTCTGACGGCCTGTGGGAAAAGCTGATCGCACACAGACAGACATGCTCAGCCGACCCGCACCGGGCCCTCGACCGACCAGCGTGAGCGGGCGTGGCCGAGTGCGACCGACAGACCAGCCGTGGATCGAGGAGAGAAGCTGTGAGCACCGAGAACGAGGGCACCGCGGTACCTCCGGCCCCGCCAGCGCCTCCCGTGCCGGTGGACGCTCCCGCGGCCTCCCGGCCGGCGGCCCCCGCCGGCGACCCGCCGACGACGCCCGTCCCGACGGTGCCCGGGGGTGTTCCCGGCGCGCCGGAGGGACACGGCGCGGCGCCGGGCCAGGGCGCGGGCCCGGCTCCCGCGTACGCCTCGGCGGGCGCACCGGACGCTGCCGGTCCGGCGGGTGCCCAGGGGCACGGCTCCCAGGGCGGGGCGCCCGACGGGTCCTGGCCGCCGCCCCCGCCGCCCGGCGGTCCGTACGGCGACGGCGGGCAGGGCGGGCAGGGCCACGGCGGTCCAGGTGGTCACGGCGGGGATCCCGGCGCCGGCGGCGGCCCGGCCGGTCCGGCCGGACCCGGGGGCCCCGGTGGTGGCTGGGGGGCCGCGTACCAGCAGCCCGCCGCGCCCAGGCCCGGCGGCCGGGGGCGCGGCGGCCTCCTCGCGGCGGTTCTCGTCGCGGCACTGGTCGCGGGCGGTCTCGGCGGCGGCCTCGGCTACACGCTCGCCAAGAACAACGACGAGTCGGGCTCCACGACGGTGTCCGCCACGCAGAGCGGCGGCGACCTCAAGCGCGACGCGGGCACGGTCGCGGCGGTCTCCGCCCGAGCCCTGCCGAGCACG
>DASTDN010000607.1:0-2693 GCA_035710365.1 Streptomyces sp.
GCGCCACGTACAGGTCGACGCTGCGCAGCAGCCGTGCCTTGTCCTCGTCGCTGACCATGCCGAGGAACTCCACGCGGGAGCGCAGCTCGACGGGCAGCGACTGCACCGCCTCCTCCTCGTCACCGCGCCCGGCGACCAGGAGCCGGGCCCGCGGACGGGCCGCGAAGATCTTCGGCAGGGCCTTCATCAGGACGGGCAGGCCCTTCCGGGGCTCGTCGATGCGGCCGATGAAGCCGAGGGTCTCGCCCTGCCACTCGGCCTTGGGCTCGGCCTGGGCGAAGAAGCCGACGTCGACCCCGTTCGGGATGACCACCGCGTCCCCGCCGAGGTGCTCCACGAGCGTGCGCCGGGCGTACTCGCTCACCGCGATGCGCGCGCTGATCTTCTCCAGCGCCGCCTGCAGGATCGCGTACGCGGCGATCATCGCGCGCGAGCGCGGGTTGGAGGTGTGGAAGGTCGCGACGATCGGCCCCTGCGCGGCCCAGCAGGCCAGCAGGCCGAGGGACGGTGAGGCCGGCTCGTGGATGTGGATGACGTCGAACCGGCCGTCGTGCAGCCAGCGCCGGACCCGCGCCGCCGAGAGGAAGCCGAAGTTCAGGCGGGCCACCGAGCCGTTGTAGGGCACCGGCACCGCGCGGCCCGCGGAGACGACATAGGGCGGCAGCGGGGTGTCGTCGGCGGCGGGCGCGAGGACGGACACCTCGTGCCCGAGCCGGATGAAGTACTCGGCCAGGTCACGGATGTGGAACTGGACGCCGCCCGGCACGTCCCACGAGTAGGGGCAGACGATGCCGATCCTCACGCGCGGGCCTCCCGGTCCGCCCCCGGGCGGGCGCCCCCGTCCGCCGGGCCGGCGTCCGCGTCCCCGTCGCCCGGCCGGACGCCGAGATCCTCGAGCCACAGGCGCTGCAGCATGTGCCAGTCCTCCGGATGGTCGGCGATGCCCGTGGCGAAGGCGTCGGCCAGCGCCTGGGTCATGACGGCCGTCTTCTCGGCGCGGGTGCCCGCCCCGGGCACCGGGACCGGTGCGTGGACGCGGCCCTTCATCACGGGCGAGTCGTCGTACCAGAGCGTCACCGGCAGCAGCAGCGCGCCGGTCTGCTGGGCGAGGAGGGCCGGCCCGGCGGGCATGCGGGCGGTGGCGCCGAAGAACGCGACGGGCACGCCGGAGGCGGACAGGTCGCGGTCGGCGACCAGGCAGACCAGCCCGCCGTCGCGCAGCCGCCGGGCGAGGGTGCCGAAGGCGCTGCCGCCGCTGTGCGGCAGGACCTCCATGCCGAGGTCCTCGCGGTAGGCGACGAAGCGGTCGTAGAGCGTCTCGGGCTTCAGGCGCTCGGCGACCGTCGTGAAGGGGGTCTTCAGGTGCGTGGTGACCCAGGCGCCCGCGAGGTCCCAGTTGGCGAGGTGCGGCAGGGCTAGGATCACGCCCCTGCCGGAGGCCAGGCCGTCGGTCAGGTGGTGCAGGTCCTCCGGCGCGAAACCGCCGCCGACGCGCTCCGCGCTCCAGGCCGGCAGCCGGAAGGACTCCATCCAGTAGCGCAGGTAGGACCGCATTCCGGCCCGGGACAGCTCCGCGAGCCGCTCGGGACCCGCGTCGGGCACTACGCGCGCGAGGTTGCTCTCCAGCCGCAGCACGCCCGTGCCGCGCCGCTTCCAGGCGGCGTCGGCGAGGGTGCGGCCGAGCTTGACGGCGACGGGCTCGGGGAGGTTCCTGACCGTGCTCCAGCCGAGGCCGTACAGCGCGTCGGTGACCCGGTCGCGGACGTTCACGTCGCGGCCCCGCTGCCGTGCGAGGCGCCGCACTGCCCGCTCCCGTCGTCCCGGCCCCGCGCGGCGGCGTCCGCGGCCTCCGCCTCGGCGGACTCCCGGCGGACCGTGACGACGCGCTGGATCAGCGTGACCAGGCTGCCGAGGGCGACGAGCCACAGCGCGATCGGCAGCAGCACGTGGATGCCGGGCACGCCGAAGGTGTCGAAGCCCGCGAGACCGGCCGCGACCAGCGAGACCACCAGCCGCTCGGCGCGCTCCACGAGCCCGTTGACGGCCACCGGCAGCCCGATCGCCTCGCCGCGCGCCTTCGTGTACGACACGACCTGACCGCTGGCCAGGCAGAAGATCGAGACCGCGCACAGGAGGGTGTCGTCGCCGCCCGCCGCGTACCACAGGGCGAAGCCGCCGAAGATCGCCCCGTCGGCCACCCGGTCGAGGGTGGAGTCCAGGAAGGCGCCCCAGCGGCTGCTGCGGCCGAGCTGGCGGGCCATGTTGCCGTCGACCAGGTCGGAGAAGACGAACAGCGTGATCACGATCGTGCCCCAGAAGAACTCTCCCCTGGGGTAGAAGACCAGCGCGCCCGCGACCACGCCCGCGGTGCCGAGCAGCGTGACCGTGTCCGGGCTGACGCCCCGGCGGATGAGAAACGCGGCGAACGGTGTGAGGACACGCGTGAAGAATGCACGCGCGTACTTGTTCAGCATGGCCTTCCCGAGGGTCGGTGTGGCCGGGCGGCCCCTGCTGGCCACCGGCGGGCCCATCGTAGTCACGCGTGCGCCTGTACGACGGTCGGGCACCCGCCCCCCGGGTCACGTCCTGGTGACATCCGGGGCGCGGCGCGATCGCGTCGGGTGTATGGACGCACCGTGAGCCGAGTGCCAAGCTCGTTGGCACCGCGGGCGTCACCGGAGCAGCCGTACGCG
>DASTDN010000608.1:0-2741 GCA_035710365.1 Streptomyces sp.
GCCGTAGACTCTCCGCGTGGCAGGACGGATCAACGACGAGGACGTGAAGGCGGTACGGGACGCGGTCCCGATCGACGCCGTCGTCTCCGAGTACCTCCAGCTGCGCAACGCGGGCGGAGGCAACCTCAAGGGCCTGTGCCCGTTCCACGACGAGAAGTCGCCGTCCTTCCAGGTCAGCCCGAGCAAGGGGTTCTTCCACTGCTTCGGCTGCCAGGAGGGCGGCGACACCATCACGTTCGTGATGAAGATCGACCACCTCACCTTCTCGGAGGCGGTCGAGCGCCTGGCCGGCCAGGCGGGCATCACCCTGCGCTACGAGGAGGGCGGCTACAACCCGACCCACCAGCGCGGCGAACGCATCCGCCTCGTCGAGGCCCACAAGATCGCCGCCGACTGGTACGCGGAGCAGCTCGCCACCAGCCCCGAGGCCGACACCGGCCGCGTCTTCCTCGCCGAACGCGGCTTCGACCAGGCCGCCGCCGTCCACTTCGGGGTCGGCTACAGCCCGCAGGGCTGGGACCACCTCACCCGCTTCCTGCGGGGCAAGGGCTTCAGCGACAAGGAACTGGTCCTCTCCGGCCTCGCCCAGGAGGGCCGCCGCGGCCCCATCGACCGCTTCCGCGGCCGCCTCATGTGGCCCATCCGCGACATCGGCGGCGACGTCGTCGGCTTCGGCGCCCGCAAACTCCACGAGGCCGACAACGGCCCGAAGTACCTCAACACCCCCGACACCGCGATCTACAAGAAGTCCCAGGTCCTCTACGGCATCGACCTGGCGAAGAAGGAGATCGCGAAGGCCAGCCGCGCCGTCGTCGTCGAGGGCTACACCGACGTCATGGCCTGTCACCTCGCCGGCGTCACCACCGCCATCGCCACCTGCGGCACCGCCTTCGGCGGCGACCACATCAAGATCCTGCGCCGTCTGCTGATGGACAACGGCTCGGCCCGCGTCATCTTCACCTTCGACGGCGACGCGGCGGGCCAGAAGGCCGCGCTGCGCGCCTTCGAGGACGACCAGAAGTTCGCCGCGGAGACGTACATCGCCATCGCGCCCGACGGCATGGACCCCTGCGAACTGCGCCTGGCCAAGGGCGACGACGCGGTCGCCGACCTCGCCGAACCCCGTACGCCCCTCTTCGAGTTCGCGCTCCGCCAGATTGTCGGCCGCTACGACCTCGACACCCCGGGCGGCCGGGCCGCCGCCCTGGACGAGGCCGCCCCGGTCGTCGCCCGCATCAAGAACAGCGGCGCCCAGCACGAGGTCGCCGTGCAGCTCGCCGGCATGCTCGGCATCCTCGACACGCAGTTCGTCGTCAAGCGCATCGCCCAACTGGCCCGCTGGGCCCGTGACCGCGGCGGCAAGGGCCCCGCCCCCGCCTCCCAGGACCGCCGCCGCGGCCCCGCCCCGTCGTCGTACGACCCGGCCCCCCGCGCCACCGCCCCCGGGCCGGCCCTCAACCTCCGCAACCCCGTCTACGCCACCGAGCGCGAGCTGCTCAAACTCGCCCTCCAGCGCCCCGAGCTGGTGTCCCCGGCCTTCGACGCGTACGGCGTGGACGAGTTCACCGCCCCGCCCTACGCGGCCGTCCGCCAGGCCGTCATGGACGCGGGCGGCGCCGAGAGCGGCGTGCCCGACCCGCAGGACTACCTGATCCGGGTCCGCGAGGCGGCCCCCGACGACACCGTCCGCGCCACGGTGACCGAGCTGGCCGTCGAGGCGATCATGCTGCACCGGGGCGTGAAGGACGTCGACGAGGTGTACGCGGGCGCCCAACTGGTCACCGTCCGCCGCCGCGCCGTCGAGCGCCGCATCCGCGACATCACCGGCCGGCTCACCCGCCTCGCCGGCCACGGCGACCCGGCCGAACTGGCCGCCGTACAGAACGAACTCTGGGTCCTCCAGCAGTACGACCAGGCCCTGCGCACCCACGGCGCCGCCGCCCTGTGACCCGCGTCCGGCCCCGGGACCCCCGCACGGGCGCCCGGCCGGTCGCGCCCCGGACGCAAAAAGTGCTCGCACGCCCCTCGTGGCGGCTGCACGCCGTACCCCACACTGGATCCGGTGCCTGAGTCCCCGGAGCGCGGCCGGTCCGTACCCCATGGGGCCGGGTCTGGCGGTCCCGCCCATCGCGTACGGGACGGACAGCGGCGAGACCGCCGGCTCCGTCCCGAAGTACCGCTGCCCCACCCCTGGCAGCGATCATCCTGGAGGTCGCACCCGTGCAGACCCAGACCCAGCTCCAGACCCCGACCCGGCCCGAGCCCGGCCGGCCCGACCCCGGCGGCGAGCCCGGCGGCGAGCCCGGCCCGGAGCCGGGCCTCCTCGACGCGGTGCCCGCCCAGAGCCGCGCCGCACGCCGCACCGGGAACGGATCGACGGGCGCGCCCACGTCCGACCTGTTGCGCCAGTACCTCCGCGAGATCGGCCGCATCCCCCTGCTCACCGCGGCCGAGGAGGTCGAACTGGCCCGCCGCGTGGAGGCCGGCCTGTTCGCCGAGGAACGGCTGCGGCAGGCCACCGACCTCGACAGCCGGCTCGCCCGCGACCTGGACCGGCTGGTCGTCATGGGCCGCGTGGCCAAGCGCCGCCTCATCGAGGCGAACCTCCGCCTCGTGGTCTCCGTCGCCAAACGCTACGTGGGCCGCGGCCTGACCATGCTCGACCTCGTCCAGGAGGGCAACCTGGGCCTGATCAGAGCCGTCGAGAAGTTCGACTACGCCCGCGGCTACAAGTTCTCCAC
>DASTDN010000609.1:0-19335 GCA_035710365.1 Streptomyces sp.
CGCCCGGCCCTGCTGTGGAACGACGTGCGGTCCGCGCGACCCGTGCGGTGCGCCTGCCCCACGACTATCTGACCGAACGGCTCACCGGCCAGGGCACGACCGACCGGGGGGACGTCTCGGGCACCGGCTGGTGGGCGTCGGGCACGGAGACGTACGACGAGGGGATCCTCGCGCACGTCGGTCTCGACCCGGCGCTGCTGCCGCGCGTGGTGCGGCCCGGCGAGGTGGCCGGCACGGTGCGCGACGGGCACGGCCTGCCGTTCGCCCGGGGCACCCTCGTGGCGTGCGGGACGGGCGACAACGCGGCGGCCGCGCTCGGGCTCGGGGTGCGCCCCGGGACGCCGGTGATGAGCCTCGGCACGTCGGGCACGGTGTACGCGGTGTCACGGCACCGGCCCGCCGACCCGACCGGCACCGTGGCCGGTTTCGCCGACGCGCGGGGCGACTGGCTGCCGCTGGCCTGCACCCTCAACTGCACGCTGGCCGTCGACCGGGTCGCTGCCCTGCTGGGCCTGGACCGCGAGGCCGTGGAGCCCGGCGCGTCGGTCACGCTGCTGCCCTACCTGGACGGCGAGCGCACCCCGAACCTGCCGGGCGCCTCCGGGCTGCTGCACGGCCTGCGGCACGACACCACCGCCGGGCAGGTGCTCCAGGCCGCGTACGACGGCGCGGTGCACTCGCTGCTGGCCGCCCTCGGCCTCGTGCTCGACGAGGACGCCGACGCGTCGGCCCCGCTGCTGCTGATCGGCGGCGGCGCCCGCGGCGCGGCCTGGCAGCGGACCGTACGACGGCTGTCGGGGCGGCCCGTGCAGATTCCCGAGGCGAGGGAACTGGTCGCGCTGGGGGCCGCCGCGCAGGCGGCCGGGCTGCTGACGGGTGAGGACGCGGCCGCCGTCGCCCGGCGCTGGAACACGGCCGCGGGGCCGGTGCTGGACGCCGTGGAGCGGGACGAGGCGGCGCTGGCCAGAATCGCCGGGGTACTCTCCGACGCGGCCCCGCTGCTGGAGCGGCACGCGGACTGAGGAGGTGCGCGCGGGCGGGCGGGACGCGGCCCCCACGGGAACGGACGCGGGTCCCTGCGCGGGCGGCCGCGCGACCGGCACGGGGAGCGGCGCGCGAGAACGGGGGACGCCGGATGCCTGCCGGGGGGCCGGGGGCCGGGGGCGGACCGCCTAGCGGGCCGCGCGACCGCAGCGCGGCCCCGACGCGCGGGCGAGGGACGGCCGGGGACCGGCCACGACGACGGACCGAGAACGGACGGAGCCATGACCGCACCGCTGCACGAGGCGCATCCCGCCGGTCCCGGCCGCCGGAGTCCGGACACCCAGCAGGGCATGCGCCGCCGCAACCTCGCCCGGGTGCTGCACGCCGTCAGCGCCGAAGGGCCCCTGTCGCGCGCCGCCGTCGCCTCGCGCATCGGACTGACCCGCGCGGCGGTGTCGAGCCTCGTGGACGAGCTGATCCGCTCGGGGCTGCTGGAGGAGCTGGGCCCCGAGCGGCCCGGCCGGGTCGGGCGGCCCGGGTCGGCGCTGGCGGTCAGCGGGCGGGGCCCGGCCGGGATCGGCGCCGAGGTCGGCGTCGACCACCTCGCGGTGTGCGCGGTCGACCTGCGCGGGCGGATACGCGCGCGTGCCGTGCGCCACGGCGCCAACCGCGGCCGGGCACCCGGACCGGTCGTCGCGGAACTCACCGGGCTGCTGGAGCGGGTGGTCGCCGAGGCGGAGGGCGAGGGCCTGTGGCCCGCGGGGCTCGCCGTCGCCGTGCCGGGCCTGGTGGCGCGCGACGCCCGGACCGTCGTCCGCGCCCCGAACCTCGACTGGCACGGCACGGACCTCGCCGCGCTGCTGCCCACCCCGTACCCGCTGACCGTGGGCAACGAGGCCACGTTCGGGGCGCTCGCCGAACTGTGGCTCGGCGACGGCACGCCGGACGACTTCCTGCACGTGTCCGCCGAGATCGGCATCGGCGGAGCCGTGGTCGTGGACGGCCGGCCCCTGCTCGGCACCCGCGGTTTCGCGGGCGAGCTGGGCCACGTGCCCGTCCGGCCCGACGGACCGGCGTGCCCGTGCGGCGGGCGGGGCTGTCTGGAGCTGTACGCCGGTGAGGAGGCGGTGCTGCGCGCGGCCGGCCTGGAGCCCGGCGAGGACCGCGTCGGACTGCTCGCGGATCGCGCGGCGGCCGGCGACCAGGACGTACGGCGTGCCCTGCGGGAGGCCGGTACGGCGCTCGGCATCGCCCTCACCGGCGCGGTCAACCTGCTCGACCCGCGGGGCGTGGTGCTGGGCGGGGCGCTGGCCGGGCTCGCGCCCTGGCTGCTGCCGTCGCTGCGGGAGGAACTGGCCCGGCGCACCGCGGGACCGGCCTGCCCGGTCGCCGTGTCCCGGCTCGGTCCGCAGGGTCCGCTGCTGGGCGCGGCGCACTCCGTGGTGCGGGCGGTCCTGGACGACCCGGCGTCGGTGGCGGACCGGCACCGCCCCTGACGGCCCGTCACGTCACCGCGCGCGCTCAACTCCGCTGCGGGAAGCCGCCGTTGCGCCGCCCGTCGGCGCGCCCGGGCCGGGCGGGTACGCCAGTCGTCCGGGTGACACCCGCCCGAAGCATTGTCGGCACGGACACCGCGGGTAACGATGGCGGGTACCGCACATCCTCCCGGGAGGCCGAGTTGACCGACCCTTGGGTGGCTCTGGAACCGGGAGCCGACCCCGCCGAGCGCACACGGACGCTGCGGCGCGCGCACGAGAGGTTCACCGAGGCGGGCACGGTTCCGTTGCCGGTCCGCGACGTCGTCGCCGCGTCGTGGCGGCGTTCGGCCCGCGCCGGAGTGGGCCCCGACGGCACCGCCCGGGTGGAACTGACGGACGGGGACCTCGGCACCTACCGCGCGGAGCATCCCCTCGCCCCGGTGATGCCGCTGGTCAGGGAGCTGATGGGCACGTTCGCCGCCGACGGCGAACACCTGCTCGCGGTGTGCGACGCGCACGGCCGGCTGCTGTGGGTCGAGGGCCACCCGGCGACCCGGCGGCGCGCCGACGGCATGAACTTCGTGCCGGGCGCCCGCTGGTCGGAGACGGCCGTGGGCACGAACGCGCCGGGCACGGCCGTCGCCGTCGACCGGCCGGTGCAGGTGTTCACGGCCGAACACTTCACCCGGCAGGTGCAGCCGTGGACGTGCGCGGCGGCCCCGGTGCACGACCCCCGCACCGGGCGGATGCTCGGCGCCGTGGACATCACCGGCGGGGACCGCCTGGCGCACCCGCACAGCCTGGGCTTCGTGCAGGCCGTGGCACGGGCCGCCGAGACCCAGCTCGCCCTCCTCAGCCCGCGGGCGCCCGCACCCGGCGCGCCCGAACTGTCCGCGCTGGGCCGCGACGAGGCACTGCTGGCGGACGGCGGGCGCACGGTCCGGCTCAGCCGCCGGCACAGCGAGCTCCTGGTGCTGCTCGCCCGCCACCCGGAGGGCCTGACCGGCGACGAGCTGCTGTGCGCGCTGTACGAGGACGAGTCGGTGACGCCGGTGACGCTGCGGGCCGAACTGGCCCGGCTGCGCCGGATCCTGGGCCCGGGGCTGCTGGCCTCGCGGCCCTACCGCCTCACCGCGGCCGTCGAGTCGGACGCCTCGGTGGTCCAGCGGCGCCTGGAGACCGGGGCGGTCACGGGCGCCGTGGCCGCGTACGCGGGTCCGCTGCTGCCCGGCTCCCGGGCCCCGGCGGTCGTACGGCTGCGGCACCGGCTCGCCGACGCGCTGCGCACGGCGCTGGTCACCCGCGGCGACCCGGACCTGCTGGCCGACTGGGCGCACGCGCCGTGGGGCGAGGACGACCTGGCGGTGTGGCGGGCGCTCGCGGCCGTGCGGCCGACGCCGCCGGTACGGGCCCGGCTCGCGTCCCTGGAGGCGGAACTGGCCGCACCCGCTCCCCCGGCCCGCCCCGGCCCCCCGGCGCACCGCTGACGCTGCAACGTCGCTGCAACGTCCCGCCGCCTACGGTCGCCGACGAGAGCTGCCCACCGTCGGGCGGCGCACCATGGGGAGGCAGACCGGCATGACTCGTTACGCGGCGCCCGGCAGCGAGGGCGCGATCGTCTCCTACCAGGCACGCTACGACCACTACATCGGCGGCGAGTACGTGCCGCCGGTGCGCGGCCAGTACTTCGAGAACCCGTCGCCGGTGAACGGGCAGCCGTTCACGGAGATCGCGCGCGGCACCGCGGAGGACGTGGAGCGGGCCCTGGACGCCGCGCACGCCGCCGCCCCGGCGTGGGGCCGTACGTCCGTGACGGAGCGCTCGACGGTCCTGCTGAGGATCGCGGACCGCATGGAGGCCAACCTGGAGAAGCTGGCCGTCGCCGAGAGCTGGGAGAACGGCAAGCCGGTGCGGGAGACCCTGGCGGCCGATCTGCCGCTGGCCATCGACCACTTCCGCTACTTCGCGGGCACGATCCGCGCGCAGGAGGGCTCGCTCGGCGAACTCGACGACGACACGGTGGCGTACCACTTCCACGAGCCGCTGGGTGTGGTCGCGCAGATCATCCCGTGGAACTTCCCGCTGCTGATGGCGACGTGGAAGCTCGCCCCGGCGCTGGCGGCGGGCAACGCGGTCGTCATCAAGCCGGCCGAGCAGACCCCGGCCTCCCTCCACTACTGGATGAGCCTGGTCGCCGACCTGCTGCCGCCGGGCGTGGTGAACATCGTCAACGGCTTCGGCGCGGAGGCCGGCAAGCCGCTGGCGTCCAGCCCGCGCGTCGCGAAGGTCGCGTTCACGGGGGAGACCACGACGGGGCGGCTGATCATGCAGTACGCCTCGGAGAACATCAAGCCGGTCACGCTGGAGCTGGGCGGCAAGTCGCCCAACATCTTCTTCGACGACGTCTGGGCCGAGGACGACGACTTCCGCGACAAGGCCCTCGAAGGCTTCACCATGTTCGCCCTGAACCAGGGCGAGGTGTGCACGTGCCCGTCGCGGGCGCTGATCCAGCGCGGCAGGTACGGGGAGTTCCTGGAGGCGGCGATCGCCCGCACCGAGCAGATCGTCCCGGGCCACCCGCTCGACACGGACACGATGATCGGCGCCCAGGCCTCCAACGACCAGCTCGAGAAGATCCTTTCGTACATGGACATCGGCCGCCAGGAGGGGGCCCGCGTCCTGACCGGCGGCGAACGCGTCGAGTACGACGGCGAACTGAAGGGCGGCTACTACGTCCAGCCCACCATCTTCGAGGGCGACAACCGCATGCGGATCTTCCAGGAGGAGATCTTCGGCCCGGTCGTCTCCGTCACGTCGTTCGACACCTTCCACGACGCGATCGGCATCGCCAACGACACGCTGTACGGCCTCGGCGCCGGCGTGTGGACCCGGGACATGAACACGGCGTACCGGGCGGGCCGCGCCATCCAGGCGGGCCGCGTCTGGACGAACTGCTACCACGCCTACCCCGCCCACGCGGCCTTCGGCGGCTACAAGCAGTCGGGCATCGGCCGCGAGACGCACAAGATGATGCTGGAGCACTACCAGCAGACGAAGAACCTGCTGGTGTCGTACTCGCCGAAGAAGCTGGGGTTCTTCTAGGGGCGGGCGGCCCCTCGGCGCAGGGTGCCCGGTCCGGGTCCGGTCCGTCGGGCGCCCTGCGCTCCCCCGCCCCGGTCCGTGCCCGCTGCCGTGCGCGGCCGGGGCGACGAGCACCTCACCGGCGTGCCGACAGCGGGGACGCGAGCGGGCGGTCCGGACGACAGTGCCGCAAGTACTCCTGGAGATCGCGGTGGAGGAACATGTAGCCGCCGCCCACCCTGCGCAGCAGTACGCGGTCCTCGCCCGCGCGCAGCAGCCGGTCCAGATCGGCGGGAAGCAGTCCGGACGCCCGGGCGCCGTAGGAGGCGGCGCTGTGCCGCAGCCAGGCCCGCCCCGGGCCTGCGGTCATCATGAAGGCCGTGGTGGCGGGCAGTGCGGCGAGCAGCGCCTTCCAGGGCGCGCCCAGCGCCACCGCGGCCACCGCCTGGGCGAGAACGAGGACGACCAGGGTGAGCAGGAGCCTGCCGAGCCGGCGCAACGAGGCCTGCAGAGCGCCTCCGCGGACCGCCGGCGGCTTCTCGTGGTCGGGCACGTTGCCGCCGGCGAGCACGCCGCCGCAGCCGAGCACGGCCGCCACGGCCAGCGACTCGGCGACGGTCGCACCGGCGGTGGCCAGGACTCCGCACAGGACGGCGCCGAAGATCGCCCAGGTGACGAGGCCCCGCAGGGCCGAGGTCCAGGACCAGGTCCAACTCGTCGCGGCGTAGATGTTGTACGTGTCGTGGCCGACGACGGGTGTGGACAGGCGCTCCGCGGCGGACGACTGGAAGACCACTCCGAACGCCAGTGCCACCCCGCCGCCCAGGACCACGGCCCCGCCGGCCGTGGCGAGGAGCGCGCCGCTCGGGCCGTGGACCAGGGCGCCGAGCGGAGCCGCCGACAACGCACCGGCCACGGCGGCCAGCCGGCCCCCGACGAGGCCCGTGCTGGTGTGGTCCCAGCCGAGCCGGCGGGCGAGCCGGGCCCGCGGGCCGCGGCGCGGCGCGAGGGGCCAGCGGGTGTGACGGTCGGGCAGCCAGGCCGGGGTCATCAGGTCCGGGTAGAAGATGGTCTGCCCCTGGCGGGACATGAGACGCGCGAGCCACACCAGATGGCGGTAGACGGCGGCGGGCTCCCAGGCGTCCGCCGCGCCGGCCTGGTCCGCGGAGGCCCGCAGTGCCCGGACCCGGTGCAGCATCTGGTGCACGTAGAGCCCGAAGAGCGCCTGGCGGTGGTCGCCGCTCGGCAGGGAGGCGCCGGGTTCCAGACGGGCGAACGCCAGGACGGCCACACCGAGCATGAGCGGTGTCGTCAGCATGTCGGCCAGCGCGGGGTCGTCGTCCACCGCCCGGCGCAGCGCGGCCGGACCGGGCCCGCCCTGCGCGAGGGTGTGGGAGATCTGCTCCCTGCTCAGCGGCAGCACGCGCACCGCGCGGGAAACCGACAGCTTGCGCTGCAGCTCGCGGAACTCCTGTGCGCGGCTGGTGACGACGAGCCCGCACTCCCGGTGGCGCGGGCTCGTGCAGAACTCCTCGATGACCGCGAGGCAGCGCTCCCGCAGCGCCTCGTCGACCTCGTCCAGTCCGTCGAGCAGCAGCAGGACGGAACCCGAGGCCAGCCACGCCATGGTGTGGTTCGTGTCGATCATGTAGCGCTGGCGTGCCTCGGCGGCCACCCAGCCGGCCAGCCCGTCGGGCCCGTCGACCCAGGTGGACAGCAGCAGGACGAGCGGCACGGGCGCCCGCTGGTCCTCGCGGGCCACCCGCACCTGGTCTGCCGCCAGTCCGAGGAGGTGGGTGGTCTTGCCGGCTCCGGGGGCGCCGAGCACCAGCATCCGGTTGCCCGGCTCGTCGAGTACGACGTCCCGCAGCCGCGTCCCGGACGGCAGCGGTGCGCCGTCGGCCAGAGCCAGCGGTGTCGGCGTACCGAACGGGTCCCTGACGGCTCCCAGTTGCTCGCCGAGGCCGACTTCGAGTCGCACCGCCGACTGCAGCGACGCCTCCAGCGCGTCCCGCACCCACAGCCGTTCCGTGACGTCCAGCAGGTGACGGCGTGCCCTTGCTTCCCTGTCCGTGTGGACCATGGCCGGTACCTCGCCCTCAGTGGTCTTCCCGCGCCGGACGGCGATCGCCGCCACTGTCAGGAGTACCGCACCGGACACGGTCAACACGACCGTGCGACCGGGACCGTGCCAGAGTGCCATGCCCCCGAGGCAGGCCAGGAGTGTCAGCCCGGTGAGCCAGAGGAACAGCAGGCCCGCGTCCCCGTGGGGGCCGGGAGCCGCGGCGACCGGATGGACCGTGATCTCGGTGTGATGTATGGAGGAGCCCGGGCCGAGCGCGTTGTGGTGCGCGTGGGCTCCGGCGACGATGTTCTCATCGCCGTCCACTCGCGTGCCGTCGCCGTCCGGCTCCAGCGTGCTTGTCAACGGGCCTCACCTTCGGGGAAGTCCCGGCCCGACAGCCGTGACGGCCTGATGCGAGCGGTTCCCCTTGAGCATAGGGCTGTGTCCGCCAAGACGGGGACATGAAGGCACATACGAGCGGAGCCAGGCTACTTGATGATTTGTCCTCCTCATCCGCGTCGGCTTCGAGCACACTGGGACGACGGAACACCGGGCAGGAGGGGGCATCATGACCGCTCGTCAATGGGGTGTGCTGCGGGAGACCGGGATCACGGCTGTGGCGTTCCTGGCCACTGTCGGTGTGGCCTGGGCCGTGTGCGCGTGGATCGGGCACCCGTCGGAAGGAGCGAACCGCTGGGCGGTGTGCCTGGGGTTCGGCACCGTCGTGGCCACGGCCGTCGGGACCGCGGTCCACCGGGAGGCGGCCCGGAGACAGACCGCCGGCGCGACGTCGGTCCTCGGTGACCGCAATCGCGTCGCGGGCGCCGGCGCCCACCACAACGACTTCGGGGACCGGCAGCAGCCTCAGCCCGCCGCTCCGGCCCCGTCGCCGGCTCCTTCCGGCGACGCCGCGGATCCCCCCGAGGCCGGCGCGGACGTGTACGTCCGGGGAACCGGCAACCGCGTCGCCGGTCCGGGCGCGTCCCACAACCGCTTCGGTGACGGGGCGCCGGACGAGGGAGCGGGGCAGCAAGGCGCCGGTCCGGTCTGAACGGCCCTTGAACGGTGCCGGGCGAACGCGTGGGATGCCCGGTCGCCGTCGGTGCCTTCGCCTCGGTGGTGACGTGAGTGCCGGCCTCCGGCACCTGCGGCCGGCCGGACAGATCGGTGCGGGAGTCCCTCTCCCCTCTCGGGGTGCGCTGTGCGGCTGCGGCCGACCGGTGACCCGGCCCGCAGGCGACGGACGGGACCGGTGCGTCGGCGGGTCGCGTCGGGCCGCTGGGGTGACCGGACCGGGCACGGCGAGGCGGGATCCGGGCCTGGGAGGGCTCCGCCGCCCGGGGACACCCCTCGCTCGCGGGCCTCCCTCCGCTACGCGGGGACGTTCGCGTCCGCCTCTTCCTCGGCCTCCGCCCGCGCTATCCACGCGTCCAGTTGCTCCTGGGTCGTGCCGGGGTCGGCGACCAGCAGGCCCAGGTCGTCGTCCTCGACGACGGCTGTCGCCACGGCCGGACAGCGGCGGCAGCCGGCCACTCCGATCTGCATCCACCACTTGCAGTGAGTGCGCAGATGACACCGCGGCACGCTCCGGCTCTCGTCCGCCGGCGTCGCCACGACCCGCTCCACGAGGGTGCAGTCATTGCCCCTGCGGTGCAGGCAGTCGCTGACGCAGTGCGACGCGAAGCGCAGCACCCGGGTCGGCTCGACGTCCTTCGGGACGACCGGCAGGACGTCCCTGGCCGGGACGGGGTCGGCGAGGTACACGACCTCGCCGCCCTGCCCGGACCGCACGCCCAGTACCACCGACTCCGGCGCGTCGGCCTTGCCGCTCGGACACCATGCTCTGCTCGTCCCGGAACCGTCCGCGGTGTTCATCTGCGTCTCCTCACCCGTCCAGTGGACCTGCTACACGATCTGCCCGGCGCAGCCCGCGGGGCAGGAGGCGACCGCGCGCTCCTGTCCGACCGCCAGGGTGAGGTGGGTCTGCAGTTGCGTCGAGGTGATCTGCTGGGGCTTGGGCGCCGGCTGCGCGGGCGCGGTGCCCGCCCCGCCGAGAACGAGCGCGGCAGCCGCGACGGTGACCGCGGCACCCCCGGCTGCGGGACGACCCGTGTACTTCATGGCGAACCTCCGTGTTAGGCCTGCGTTGGTGACGTACCGGCACGCTAGGGCGCCCGGCGGTCCGTCACCGGCAGTTCCGGCGGCTGTTCCGGCGGCTGTTCACGGGCGGTCGGCGGGCCGCCCGTGGCCGTCCCCGTCCACCACCTTGAGCTCGTCGGCCGGGGACAGGGGCCGGCCCTGAGTGGTCGCGATCAGCTCGTCGGGGTCGTCGAGGCGCGTGTGGTTGAGCAGGCCCTCGCCCATCCCGTAGACCTGCTGCAACTGGCAGCCCATGCTGCCGCGCACTCCGCGGGCGGCCTCCGCGGGCAGTCGTGCCCCGCCGACCTGGATCAGCCTCAGGGTGGAGAGGTCGTCGTGGAGCCGAACCGGCGACGGCGCCGGCGGGGACGGAGGACCGCAACGCACGAGGCCCCCATGCCGTCGGGAGACGGCCACCGGCCCCGTCCGCCGCCACCGCACGCGTCCACACCCTCCCGGCGTGCGCCCGTTGCACGCGGACCGAGCCGCCCGGGGCAGCCCGCGGACCGGGGGGTGCCGAACCCGTGCCCGCCCAGCCCAAGAGCCGGGTGGGCTCTCCCTGCCGCGACACCCTCGGGGCACGTTCGAAGGGCCGTCACGTTCGCTGCGTGCTCCTCGCCGTTCCGGTGAGCCCGGGGGGATCGCGGAGCAAAGAGGAGCGCTGTACCTTCACTTGGCGACACGGTGGTTCCGGCTGCGCGCCTGAGCCGACACCACGGCACGGAAGGCAAGTCCCCCGACGCTACTACCAGGGAGAGACGTGAAACGTCATCTGCTGCGCGGTCTGTTCGCGCCGTTGCTCCTCGTGTTGGCCATGGTGACCGGTGTGGCCGGTCAAGCTCATGCCCAGGCCGCCGCCGACGGCGACGGCGACGGGCTCGACGACTCGCTGGAGGACACGGTCGCCACCCAGTTCTTCCCGTGGGTCTGGTTCGACAGCGGCGAGGACTCCGGGTGCCCCGCTCCGGCGTCGAGCAGCAACCCGGGCACCGCACTCGCCCGTGTCAGACCCCACCCGGCCGACCCGGGCAAGATCGCCATCCTGTACACGATCCTGTACCGGAAGGACTGCGGTGACTGGTTCGGCGGCGGGCACTCCGGCGACGTCGAACCGTTCTCCCTGACCCTCACGCCCCAGGCCAACTGCCCGACCGGTTACGCCGCCTTCGCCCTGAAGACGATCGCCCACGAGGGCACCGCCTTCGAGCACGTCGACGAACGCCTGCTGGGCAACGACTGCTACTGGGGCCGGGCCGCCGGCGGGTCACCCCAGGTCGCGAGGATCTACTCGGCGGAGAACAAGCACGGCAACTACGCCTACCTCAGCACCTGCGAATCGGGCGCGGCCGGCAACGACCACTGCTCGGAGAGCTACACCCTCCCGTACACGGTCCACAACGTGGGCGAGGACTGGGCGCGTCGCCTCGACGAACTGTCCGGCTACCAGTTCCCCGGCGAGTACGCCTGGTCCGCGGTGCCGTTCAGCGGGAGCCTCGACCGCGGCAGCAATGCCGGCATGGTGCGTGACAAGCTCGTCAGCGACGGCCTGCTGGCCAGGGCCGGCTGACACCCTGCGGCCCGTGACGGGGCTCTCGTGCCGGTGGGTCGGGACGTCGAACACCTCCCCCGACGGCACGGGAGCCCCGTGCGGTGCGGTCCTTCGCCCCGGCAGCGCCGTCACCCGGTCGGTGACCACGCGGAGAAGGCTCACTGAGGCGAACCCCGCACGGTCCACAGACTCCCCACCATGCACTCCGGACACCACCGCGGGACCGCGAACGCCCGGCGGGGCGGTTCCCCCCACCCGCGCCGGGCCGACGCCGAGCGCAACATCACCGGGATCCTCGACGCCACCACCACCTGCTTCGGCAGGAACCCCAACGCCAGCATGACCGAGATCGCCGCGGCGGCCGGAGTCGGCCGCGTCACCCTGTACGGCCACTTCTCCTCACGCGAGGCACTCCTCAGCGCACTGATGGAGCGCGCCCTTGCCGAGGTCGCCCCGGTGCTCGACGCCACCGACCTCGACCGGGGACCGGCCGACAAGACACTCCGGGCCCTCGTCCGGTCCTCCTGGCAACTGCTGGACCGCGACCTGCGCATGCTGCACGCCGCCCGGCGCGCGCTGCCCGCGGAAGCGGTCCACGACCACCACGTCGGCATCCTGTCGGCGATGGAACGGCTCATCGGCCGGGGGCGGCGGGAAGGCACGTTCCGGGACGACGTGCCCACGCACTGGCTGGTCAGCACCCTCTACGCGTTGGTCCAGGCCGCCGGGGACGAGGCCGAAGCGGGCCGGTTCACCTCCGAGGAAGCCCTCGCCGCACTGGAGGCGCCCCTCACCTCGGCCTTTCGCCGCCCGGACTCCTGAGAGCGCGGACTCCGCCCCGCAACGGCCGCCGCGGCGGTCCACCGCGCCGTTTTCGCCCGGTGCGGCGGCCTCACGACACCGGGCCGCCGCACCGCCTCCGCCGATGGACGAGGACGGCCAGCAGGCGGAACAATCGCCGGTCTCCTGTCGCACGCGCCCGCCGCGCCAAGGTTCCTGCGAGAGGCTTACGCGGACTTCCGCGCCAGCACGGAGGCGATGAGCCGTTCCCACACCGTGAGTTCGCGTTCCTCGCCGCCGGTCCAGCGGTTGTCGACCGTGTCGGGGCGCCACAGGGGGGTGGGGACCACTCCGGGTTCGAGGATGTCCAGGCCGTCGAGGAGGGACGCGATCTCCTCGTCCGTGCGCCACCGGCCGCGGCCGAAGGTCTGCTGGAGGATCTGCTCCGCCTGGCTGGTCTCCTCGTTGTGTCCGGAGCGGAAGTGGCTGACGAAGAAGTAGCTGCCGACGGGCACCTGCTCGCGCCAGAAGCGGACGATGCCGGCCGGGTCCTCGTCGTCGTTGACGTGGTGGAGGATCGCGCTGAAAATGACGCCGACCGGGCGGTCGAAGTCGATCAGCTGCCCGGTGTCGGGGTGGTCGCGGACCTCGGTGGGCCTGCGCACGTCCGCCCTGATGACGCGGGTGCGGTCGTCCCTCTCCAGCAGCGCGCGGCCGTGGGCCAGCACCTGGGGGTCGGTGTCGGCGTAGACCACACGCGTCTGCGGGGCGTACCGCTGGGCGACCTGGTGGACGTTGTCGGCGGTCGGCAGACCGCTGCCGAGGTCGATGAACTGCCGTACGTCCGTGGTCGTCGTGATCTCACGGACCGCGCGGACCAGCGCCGCGCGGTTGGCGAAGGCGATGGCCACCGAACCAGGGAGGTCACGCTTGAAGACGTCGCCGATCTTCCGGTCCACGGCGTAGTTGTCCTTGCCGCCGAGCAAGTAGTCGTAGACGCGCGCGATGCTGGGCTTGGTGGAGTCGATGGGGGAGCCTTCGTCCGTCATGGCGGCCATTCTTCCCCACAACGTCCGTGCGTGCCGGGCCCCTTGGGCAGGCGGGAATGCTTGATACCGGTTCGTGATCGGTCGGGCGACGGGCTGTGAAACGGGGCTCGGTGCCGCCGCGGCCGTAATCGCCTCGCGCTGGGGGTGGTGGTGGACGAGACTCGGGTCATGGCTGACATGGGGGCGTTGCGGGACGCGGTCGCCGCGTGGGCGGCGGGGGGTTCCGCGGCGCCCGCGCGAGAGCTGGCCGCTCGGCTGCCGGTCCGGGCGGCCGTTCTGCTGGAGGGGCTCAGTGACGTGGCCGCCGTGGAGGCCCTGGCGGCGCGCCGGGGGCGGGACCTGGCGGCCGAGGGGGTCTGCGTCCTGTCGATCGGCGGTGCGATGAGCGTCGGGCGGTACGCCCGGCTCCTCGGGCCGCCGGGGCTGGGGCTGCGTCTCGCGGGGCTGTGCGACGTGGCGGAGGGGCCCTACTACGCCCGCGGTTTCGCGGGGGCCGGTGCCGGGGAGCCCGGGTTCTTCGTGTGCGCGGCGGACCTGGAGGACGAGCTGATCCGCGCGCTGGGCGTCGACCGGATGGTGGAGCTGGTGCGGGAGCAGGGCGAGCTGCGTCCTCTGCAGACCTTCCTGCACCAGCCGGCGCAGCGGGAGCGTACTCCGCAGCAGCAGTTCCGGCGCTTTCTGGGGACGCGGTCGGGGCGCAAGATCCATTACGGGCGCGTGCTGGTCGAGGCTCTCGAACCGGACCGCGTTCCGGCCCCGCTGGAAGAACTGCTCTCCAGTCTCTGAACCGGTCCCCGGTCCCCGGTCGTCGACGGTGACCGATGGTGGCCCCCGGTGACCGATGGTGGCCGCCGGTGGCCAGGGCGGTGGTGAGGGCGGTGACGGCCGGAGGCCGTCACGAGGGCGGCACCGGGGCGGGTCCACTGCGGTACCGGGCGGCCGGCCCGCACGCGGGGGTGCCGTCCGCTGCCCGAGCGCCGGGACCAGCCCGGCGCACGCCCCTTCGGCCGGTCCTCCGCTCTGTCCTTCCGGTTCTCGCCGCGGCCGCACGGTGGGGTGGGCTCGCCCTCGGTTCAGGAGTCGTAGTCGACCGTGAGCCGCTCGGAGGCCGGGTAGCTCTGGCACGTCAGGACGTAGCCCGCGTCGACCTCGGCCCGCTCCAGGGCGTAGTTGCGGCGCATGTCGGCCTTGCCGTCGGTGACGAGTGCCCGGCAGGTGCCGCACACGCCGCCCTTGCAAGCGAAGGGCAGGTCGGGGCGGACCCTGGAGGCGGCGTCGAGGACGGTGGACTCGCGGGAGAGCGTGGAGGTCGTACTGCGGCCGTCGAGGACCACGGTGACCTCGCTGACCGGGCCGTCGGCGGCGGGTTCCTGGTGGCGGGACTGCCGCACGGGCTCGTCGTCGGCGTAGAACAGCTCCTGGTGGACGCGCTGTTCGGGCACGCCGAGGCCGGTGAGGACGCGGCGGGCGTCGCGCACCATGCCGTGCGGCCCGCACAGCCACCAGTGGTCGGCGCGGCGCACGTCGACCAGGCCCGCGACCAGGGCGGCGAGCCGGTCGGCGTCGAGCCGTCCGGACAGCAGGTCGGCCTCGCGCGGCTCGCGGGACAGGACGTGGGCGATGTGGAACCGGGTGGGGTACAGGTCCTTCAGATCGGCCAGTTCGTCGGCGAACATCACCGTGCCGGTGCGGCGGTTGCCGTAGAACAGCGTGACCCGGGACCGGTCGTCGGCGGCCAGCACGGACTCGGCGATGGACAGCATCGGGGTGATGCCGGAGCCCGCGGCGATCAGGACGTGGTGGCCGGGCGTGTCCAGGTCGGGGGTGAACACGCCGGTGGGGCCCATGACGTCGACGGTGTCGCCGGGCCGGACGTCGTGCACCAGCCAGGAGGAGAACAGCCCGCCGGGCACCTCCCGCACGCCGATCCGCGGCGGGGACCCCGCCGGTGAGCAGATGGAGTACGAGCGCCGCTCGTCGCGCCCGCCGACCCGGCGGCGCAGCGTGAGCGACTGGCCGGGCGCGAAGGCGAACTCGTCGGCCAGTGCGGCGGGGATGTCGAAGCCCACGGCCACGGCGTCCTCGCACAGCCGCTGGACCGAGGCCACGCGCAGGGCGTGGAAGGCCGGGCGGCGGCGCTGGCGCGGGGGCGGACCGGCGGCCGGGGCGGGGGCCGTCCCGGCCGGTTCCGTTCCGGTCCGGGTCCCGCCGCGCGGGGCCGTTGCGGTCGGGTCCGCCGCGGTGGGGGCCGGCACGTCCTGCATCAGATCTCCTTGACGTACTCGAAGGGTTCGCGGCAGGCCAGGCAGCGCCACAGTGCCTTGCAGGAGGTGGCGCCGAAACGGGAGGTCTCCTCCGTGTCCGCGGAGCCGCAGCGCGGGCAGGGCACGGCCCTGCGGGTCGTGGACAGCACCAGCGGGACGGGCCCGGACGCGGGGCGCGGGGAGGGGCCGGGCGGGGCGATGCCGTGCTCGGCGAGCTTGCGCCGGCCCTCCGCGGTGATCCAGTCGGTGGTCCACGGCGGGTCGAGGACCGTGCGCACCCGCACGCGCGGGTATCCGGCGGACAGCAGCCGGGCGGCCACGCCGGCGCGCATCTCGGCCATGGCAGGGCAGCCGGAGTACGTCGGGGTGAGGTCGGCGGTCACCGTGCCGTCCTCCTCCACGCGCACGTCCCTGAGCACGCCGAGGTCGGCGAGGGTCAGCATGGGCAGCTCGGGGTCCGGGACACGCTCGGCGACGTCCCGGGCACGCCGGGCGTCGGCCGCGGGGGCCGGGGCGGTCGGGGTGGTCGGGGTGGTCGGGGTGGTCGTCACCATGTCGCCTCCGGGTGGGCGCGGGCCACGCTCTGCAGCTCGGCCAGCAGCGGGGCCAGGTGTTCGGTGTGCCCGCCGTCGCGTCCGGAGCCGGGCGGCGGCACCGCTCCGCCGGCCGCCCCGGGGCGGGGCTCCGTGCCGGGCAGCGGCAGGCCCGCCGCCTCGGTGACCTGCCGCAGTACGGCGACGACCTCCGAGCGGGCGTCGTGCGCGGCGAACAGCTCCCCGGCGTACGGCATGACCTGCTCCAGCGCGGTCCGCATCCGCCGGTGGGACTCGTCCGTGCCGTCGCCGAGCCGCACGACCCACTCGGCGGCGTACTGCCGGTGGTACGTCAGCTCCTTGACGCCCTTGGCGGCGACGGCGGCCAGCACCGGGTCGGCGGTGCCCGCGCCGCCGTCCGTGCCGGCGAGGTGCTGGAAGTGCGCGAGCCGCCAACTCGACAGCACCAGCAGCCGGGCCACGCAGAACGCGAAGTCGCCGGCCGGGAGCTCCGCGAGGCGGACGTTGCGGAAGTCGGCGGCGTCGCGGAAGTAGGCGTACGCGTCCTCGTCGCGCCCGGTGCCGTCGACCTGGCCGCAGCGGGCGTACAGCATGCGGGCCTGGCCGAGGAGGTCGAGGCCGATGTTGGCGAGCGCGACCTCCTCCTCCAGTTCCGGAGCGCGGGTCGTCCACTCGGCGAGGCGCTGCGCCGAGACCAGGGCGTCGTCGCCGAGGGCGAGGCAGTCCGCGGTCAGGCGGGCGGTGTCCACACCGTCGGGGACGGCCGTGCTCACGCCGTGCAGCGGGTCTTCGAAGCCGGTGCCGAAGGCCCAGCGCGCGTCGCCGTCCTCGTGGTCCTCGGCGAGGGAGAGGTAGACGTGGTCGTCGCTCATGCCGTGCTCCTGGAGTCGCTCATGCCCGGCTCCTAGATGTGGGGGACGTCGTCGGGGATGTCGTAGAAGGTGGGGTGCCGGTAGACCTTGTCGGCGGCCGGGGCGAAGAACGGGTCCTTCTCGTCGCGCGAGGAGGCCGCTATGTGCTCGGAGCGGACCACCCAGATGCTGACGCCCTCGTTGCGCCGGGTGTACAGGTCGCGGGCGTGGGTGAGGGCCATGCGGTCGTCGGCGGCGTGCAGCGAGCCGACGTGGACGTGGTTCAGCCCGCGCTTGCCGCGGACGAACACCTCGTACAGCGGCCAGTCGCCCGGGTCGTTCCCCGATGCCTGGGGGTCGCTCATGCGGCGGCTTCCTTCCGTGCGCGGGCGGCCTGCTTGGCGGCGTGCGCGGCCGCGGCCTCGCGCACCCAGGCGCCCTCCTCGTGTGCGGTGCGGCGGCGCTCCACGCGATCGGCGTTGCAGGGGCCGTCGCCGGAGATGACCCGCTGGAGTTCGGACCAGTCGGGGGTGCCGAAGTCGTGGCGTCCGCGCTCCTCGTTCCAGCGCAGTTCCGGGTCGGGCAGGGTGACGCCGAGCTTGTCGGCCTGGGGGACGGTCATGTCGACGAAGCGCTGGCGCAGCTCGTCGTTGCTGTGCCGTTTGATCTTCCAGGCCATGGAGGCGGCGGAGTTCGGGGAGTTGCCGTCGGGCGGGCCGAACATCATCAGGGACGGCCACCACCAGCGGTTCACCGCGTCCTGGACCATCTCGCGCTGGGCGTCGGTGCCGCGCATCATCGTCATGAGCAGTTCGTAGCCCTGCCGCTGGTGGAAGGACTCCTCCTTGCAGATGCGCACCATCGCGCGCGCGTACGGCCCGTACGAGCTGCGGCACAGCGGGACCTGGTTGCAGATGGCGGCGCCGTCCACGAACCAGCCGATGACGCCGACGTCGGCGAAGCTCAGCGTGGGGTAGTTGAAGATCGACGAGTACTTCTGCCGGCCCTCGATCAGGCGGCGGGTGAGGTCGGCGCGGTCGGCGCCGAGGGTCTCGGCGGCCGAGTACAGGTACAGCCCGTGGCCCGCCTCGTCCTGGACCTTGGCGAACAGGATCGCCTTGCGGCGCAGCGAGGGCGCGCGGGTGATCCACTCCCCCTCCGGCTGCATGCCGATGATCTCGGAGTGGGCGTGCTGGGCGATCTGCCGGATCAGCGTCCTGCGGTAGCCCTCGGGCATCCAGTCGCGCGGCTCGACGCGCTGGTCGCGCGCGATGGTGCGGTCGAACTGCTCCTGAAGCTCCGGGGACTCCGGCGGAGCCCCGCCCTGTGTCGTGGAGCGGGTGTGCGCTGCGGTCATCCGTACCACCTAACCCTGCCGAACCCAACCGACCATTCGTTCGGTTCCATCATATGCCGACCACCCCGCCCCACGGCAACAGCCCCTCCCCGGCCCGTCCGCCGGGATCCCGCCACCCGGTCACCCTCTTGACAGGCGCGGCGCCCGGCGGATTTGCTGACTGCGCCGCACCATAACCGAATGTTCGGTCGGGTGACAGATCGCAGGAAGGGTGGACGCATGACGCGGACGACGGACGCGACGCCGGGACCCGGACCGGTGGAGCGGATGCTCGCCGCGGACGAGGCGTCCCGCGGTCTGGGCATCGAGCTGCTGGAGCACGGCACGGGGACGGCCGCGCTGCGGATGACGGTGACGCCCGCGATGGTCAACGGCCACGGCATCGCCCACGGCGGCTACCTGTTCCTGCTGGCCGACAGCGCCTTCGCGTGCGCGTGCAACAGCCACGGCCCCGTCACGGTGGCGGCCGGCGCCGACATCGACTTCGTCGCGCCCGCCCACGAGGGCGACGTCCTGATCGCCACGGCCCGGGAGCGCACCCGCTTCGGCCGCAGCGGCATCTACGACGTGAGTGTCGTACGCGGTGACACGGTCCTGGCGGAGTTCCGCGGCCGCAGCCGCACCCTGCGGGCTCCGCACCCCGCCCAACCGACCGGACCCACGGAACGCGAGGAGTCGTCATGAGCGGCGCGACCACCCCGACGACCGCCACGCCCCGCCCCACGGAGCCGCCCCGGCGCGGGGAGCCGCTGCCCGCGCACCTGCTGGACGAGGCCGAGCGGATGTCCCGCGAGGAGGTGCGCGACCTCCAGTTGCGGCGCCTGCGGGCGACACTCCGGCACGCGTACGACAACGTGGAGCTGTACCGCAGGAAGTTCGACGCGGCCGGGGTGGCCCCCGAGGACTGCCGCGCGCTGGAGGACATCACCCGGTTCCCCTTCACCACGAAGGCCGACCTGCGCGACACGTACCCCTTCGGCATGTTCGCCGTCCCCATGGCGGACGTACGGCGCGTCCACGCCTCCAGCGGCACCACCGGGCGGCCCACCGTCGTGGGGTACACCGAACGGGACCTGTCCCACTGGTCGGATCTCGTGGCGCGGTCGATCCGGGCCGCGGGCGGCCGGGCTGGCCACAAGGTGCACGTCAGCTACGGGTACGGCCTGTTCACCGGCGGCCTCGGC
>DASTDN010000610.1:0-4075 GCA_035710365.1 Streptomyces sp.
GGCGTTGCACTTTCACTTCGCCAACAAGAACATGCTCGCCGAGGCGGTCGAGACGGAGGCCACCGAGGCGATACGACGGCTCACCGCCGCGGCACAGGCCCGGCAGGGCAACGCCCTGCAGTGCGTCGTGGACGCCACGCACGATCTGATGCGCAGCCTGCTCCAGGACTCCATCGTGCGGGGCGGATTCGAGCTCGCCGGTGACGTCCGGCGCCGTACGAACTCCCCGCTGCGCGCGGTGTGGCGGCAGTGGGTGGAGGACAGCCTGCGGGCCGCGCAGCGCAGCGGCACGCTCGCGGAGGGCGTGTCCCCGGCGGACGCCGCCCGGGTCATCGTCGCCGCGACCGCGGGCCTGGAGGTGCTCGGCGGCGCCGACGCCACCTGGCTGGGCCGGCAGAACGTCACCCGCCTCTGGGAACTGCTGCTGCCGCGGCTCGCCGACCGGCGGCGGCTGGACTCGCTGGTGTGCGCGGGCTCCCGGCCGCCCACCGCCACCTGCGAGAACGCCTCCGAGCAGGCGCTGTAGGGGCGTCGCGGCGGGGTGCGGCAGGCCCACTGATAAAAATACGAACCATGCGGTTTTGTTTGGGTAGACCAGTCGTGCTGTTTTCAGGGCGCCGAACCGGGCGCCGTGAACCGTCCGCCCCGGGAGGGGGCAGGATGGCGGGGTGTGACCGGTCGTGAACTCTCCGGTGACAGCCGGACTCCGGTACGGGACCGTTCCGGGTGTTTTTTCGGTCAATTCCAGGGGAGGGGAGTTTTCTCCTCGCTTCCGCTTTTCTTTGAGTTCGGTTTACTTGTTTTGTTTGCGCTTTGAGGATTGCTCAAATATCGCTGAAGGAACGGATTCCTCCGCCGTCGGTCCGGCTAACGTGCGAGCTCGCCGACGACTTTCCGCCATCGGGCGTGCCCGACGAGGAACGGAGGGAACCATTGAGATTCAGGTTTTGGGTCCGCTGTGTGCCGCCGTAAACGGGGGGTCGATCGTCCCGACCGCCGGGAAGCCCCGACAGATCCTGGCACTGCTGTCGCTGTACCCGAGCCGCGTCATGCCGGTGTCGACGCTGATGGAAGAGATCTGGGGGACGGATCTGCCCCAGAGTGCGATGACGACGCTGCAGACGTACATCATGCAGTTGCGCCGTTGCCTCGGTACCGCGATGGGGCCCGACGCGCCGGGCGCCGCCAAGAACGTGCTCGCCACCCGGCACGGCGGCTACCTGCTGCAGATACCGCCGGAGTCGGTGGACGTGCACAGCTACGAGAAGTTCGTCGCCGAGGGCCAGGAGGCCTTCGACGTGGGCGACGACGAGCGGGCCGCCCGCGCCTTCAGGAAGGCGCTCGCCCTCTGGCAGGGGCCGGCCCTGGTCGACGTACGGCTCGGTCCGGTCCTGGAGATCGAGGTCATGCGTCTGGAGGAGTCCCGGCTGGTGACCGTCGAGCGGCGCATCGACGCCGACCTGCGGCTCGGCCGGCACGCCGAACTCATCGCCGAGCTGACCGACCTGATCGCCCGCCACCCCCAGCACGAGGGTCTGCACGCGCAGGCCATGGTGGCCCTGTACCGTTCCGGACGGCAGGCCTCCGCGTTGGACGTCTACCGGAAGCTGCGCGAGGGATTAATCGAGGACCTCGGTGTGGAGCCGTCGCCCCAGTTGCAGCGGCTGCACCAGGCGATGCTCTCGGTCGACCCGGAACTGGACGTCGTGGCCGGTCCGCGGCGCGGCTCGACCTTCGACCGGTACGCGGCGTAGCGGCCCGGGCAGTGGCGCGCCGGCCGCGCGCCGGGCAGGCGGGGCCCTCGGTCCGGTTTCCAGCAGGACTCTAGGCTTCCGGGGGATTCTCCCCCTACGCCCGCGCGGGACCGGGGCGGTAGAGGAGGATGCCATGCCTGACGAACAGCCGGTGCGACTCCACTGTTTCGCGCATTCCGCTGAGGGCGTCTCGGTCTTCGACGACTGGGCCGCGCACGTCGGTCCCGGCGTGGAACCGGTCCCGGTCCACCTGCCGGGCTCGCGGCCGCGGCGCGCCGAGCCCCGGGTCACCACCCGCGAGGCCCTGCTCGCCGACCTGCTGCCCCGGTTCGCCGAACCGCAGCCCGGCCCGTACGTCCTGTACGGGCACGGGCTCGGCGCGATGGTCGCGCTCACCGTGACCCGGGCCCTGCACGAGGCGGGGCTGCCCGGTCCGGCGCTCCTCGCCGTGGGCGCCTGCTCCCCGCCGCACGCGCCCGCCGAGCTGACGGACGCCCGCTCGGCCACCGACGCCGAGCTGCTGCGCCTCCTCGGCCGCGACGGCGCCGTGCCGCCCACCAGCGACGAGGGCGTCTGGCTGCGGGCCATGCTGCCGGTGCTGCGCGCCGACCTGGAACTGGCCCAGAACCTCGACGAGGCGGCCCGCAGGCCCTCCCCGGCCGGTCCGCTCATCACACCGGTGCTGGTCGTCGCCTCGCAGGACAACCCGCTGGCACCGCCCTCCACGGCCGACGTCTGGCGCCAGTGGACCGGGGGGCCGATCCGGCAGCGCACCGTCCCCGGCCACCACTTCTTCGTACGCGGCCGGCAGTTGCCCCGGCTCCTGGGCCGGGCCTGCCGCGTCACCCGCCGACTGGTCCGAGAACCGTCGCCCGTCGGCTGACCCCAGTTCCCGGCCGCCGGCCCCCGGTGCCCGATTTTCCGGGCATTCCCGTCGACCGTGAACGACTACCTTGTCGCGCGCCGGTTCACGTCTGCTTGCTCAGCGCTTCATTCGACCCTCAATCCGCTCTCCCCTCCAGCGGTTCTCATTCGTCGTCTGAATTCTGTTCGCGGCCCGGCCGAGGCCCTGTGAAGAGAGAGGTGTTCAGATGTTAGGTGAGCGTGTGGGCCGGGCGACCCGCAAAATACGAGTGGCGGCGCCCGCAGGTGTGGTGTACGCACTCCTGGCCGATGCGACGAAGTGGCCGCTCTATTTTTCCAGAAATGTCCATGTGGAGCGTCTGGAATACGACGGAGTGCGGGAACGCCTGCGGATGTGGTGCGTCATGGACGGCCGCCTCGCGTCCTGGATCACCTGGCGGCACCTGGACCCGGTCGCCCGCCGCGTCGAATTCCGCCAGGAACTGCCCGGCTCCCAGACCCACGCCCCCGGCGGCTCCCTGACCGTCCACGAACTCGGCCCCCACGACACCGAACTGGAACTGCGCTACGTCTTCAGCGTCACCGACGACCTGCCCGAGGACGCGACCTGGCGGGAACGCGGCGCCGACCGCTACAGCAGCACCATGCTCACCGACGTCAAGCACCTGGCCGAGCAGTGGACGCGCCTCGACGAACTGGTGCTGACCTGCGAGGACTCCATCCGCATCAAAGGGCCGGCCGAACTCGCCTACGACCTGCTGTACCGGGCCGGCGACTGGCCCGAACTGGTCCCGCACGTCACCGGCGTCGACCTCGTCGAGGACAACCCCGGCATCCAGCACCTGACCATGCGCACGTTCAGCGAGTACGGGGCGCACCACAGCGCCTCCGTACGCCTGTGCTTCCCGCACGCCGGGCGCATCGTCTGGAAGCAGACCGAGACCCCCGTGCTGGTGACGGGCAACACCGGCGAATGGTCCGTGCTGCCCGACGAACGGGGCGTGACCGTCACCGTGCGGCAGAACGCCGTCGTGCGCGAGGAGCACATCGCCGCGGTGCTCGGCGACGGCGCGGGCCTCGCCGAGGCCCGCCGGTACGTACGGAACGCGCTCGGCGGCCAGGGACGCAAACTGCTCTCGCTGGCCAAGCTGCACGCCGAGAGCGCCGTCCGCATGCTGTGACGCCCTCGGCTCCCGGCAGACGTACCGCTCGAGAACCGATCAAGCCCGGACACAGCCCGTGGCGGTACGGCGCGGCGCGCGCAGTACGGTGGCGGCAGATCCGGCCACGGCGCGGAACCGTACGCGGACCGGCGCCGCGGGCGTCCGCGGGCCGCGCCGATCCGCGCCCCGGCTGCGCGTTCGTGGCCCCGGCGGACCGCCGGAGTCCGCGGACGCCGGCAGAGGGGAACGGTTCGACCGGCCCGCACCGGGCGGGGCGAGGAGCGCTTCGCCCCA
>DASTDN010000611.1:0-3380 GCA_035710365.1 Streptomyces sp.
CCGGAAGGGCCGTTCCCCGCATCCCGGGAGAGGCCGGTCCCCGCCCTGTCGGCCGGTCCCCCCCGTGTCGGCCGCTGCCGGCCGTTCCTCGCCGCGCCGACGGTTCTCGTGCGCCGCGGCTCGGGGCGACCGGCCCTGGGCACACGAGCAAGGGGCGACCGGCCCTGGGCCGTCGTGACTTCCGTGCCTCCGGGTGGCCCCTGGGCCGCCGTCGGCCCCGGCGACCGGCCTGGGGCGACGTTGGTTACGGGCGACAGGCCTGAGCCACCGCGGCCGCGGGCCGACCGGCCCGGGCCGCCCTTGGCTCCCGGCGGCCGGCCTGAGCCGCCCTGACCCGGCACGGCCCGCCTGGGCCGCCGTCGGCGCCTCGCGGCCGGCCTGAGCCACCGCGGTGCGGGGCGACCGGCCTGGGCCACCGTGGCTTCCCGCGACCCGCCTGAGCCACCGCGGTCCGGGGCGACCCGCCTGAGTCGCCCTGGCTCTCGGCACGACCGGCTTGGGTCGCCGTGGGCTCCCGGCGACTGCCCGGGGTCGTCGCGGCGCGGCGGGCGGGTTCCCCCGTGCCCCTGAAGGGCCTCCCGCCCCGCCGTCTCACCGGTCGTCTCCGGCTTGCGCGGGGGTCAGGCCGTGCGGCGGATCAGGGCCAGGTACATCGCGTCCGTGCCGTGGACATGGGGCCACAACTGGATGTCGGGTCCCTCACCGAGGCCCGGGACACCGGGGAGGAGGGGCCGGGCGTCGACGAGCTCGGTGCCGGGGTGGTGCTTGAGGACGTCGGCGACCACGGCCCGGGTCTCGGCGAGGTGCGGGGAGCAGGTCGCGTAGCCGACGACGCCGCCGACCCGTACCGACTCCAGCGCGCCGCGCAGCAGGCCGCGCTGGAGGGGGGCGAAGCCGTCGAGGTCCTCGGGGCGGCGGCGCCAGCGTGCCTCGGGGCGGCGGCGCAGGGCGCCCAGCCCGGTGCACGGCACGTCGACCAGCACCCGGTCGAAGCTGCCGGGCCGCCACGCGGGCCGCGTGCCGTCGGCCGCGATCACCTGGTACGGGCCGGGGTTCCCGTCGAGGGCGCGGGCCACCAGCCCGGCCCGGTGCGGCTGCTTCTCGGAGGCCAGCAGGACCGCGCCCCGCTGCGCCGCCAGCGCGCCGAGCAGCGCGGCCTTCCCGCCGGGCCCGGCGCACCCGTCCAGCCACCGCTTGTCGTCGCCCTCCAGGGGCGCGTTCGCCACGGCGAGCGCGACGAGCTGGCTGCCCTCGTCCTGCACACCGGCCCGCCCGTCCCGTACGGCCGCGATGGCGCCGGGCTCGCCGCCCTCGGCCAGCCGCACCGCGTACGGCGACCAGCGCCCGGGGACGGCGGCGTCCTCGCCGAGCAGTTCACCGGCGGTGGCCCGGCCGGGGCGGGCGACCAGCGTCACCTCGGGGCGCTCGTTGTCGGCGCGCAGCAGGTCCTCGATGCCCGAGCGCCCGCCGCCGAGGGAGTCCCACAGCGCGGACACCACCCACCGCGGGTGCGAGTGCACGACGGCGAGATGGTCCTCGGGGTCCTCGTCGTAGGGCGGCGCGACCCGCTCCAGCCAGCCGTCGAGGTCGTCCTGCGCGATCTTCCGCAGGACCGCGTTCACGAACTTGGCGCGGCCGTCGCCGAGGACGGCCCGGGCCAGCTCCACGGTGGCGGACACCGCGGCGTGCGTGGGGATGCGCGTGCCGAGCAGTTGGTGCGCGCCGAGGCCGAGCACGTCCAGTACGGGCGGGTCGACCTCGCGCAGCGGCCGGTCCACGCACGCCGCGATCACCGCGTCGTAGGTGCCCTGCCCGCGCAGCGTGCCGTACACCAGTTCCGTCGCGAGGGCCGCGTCACGCGTGTCGAAGTCGTCCTTCTCGCGCGCCTTGCGCAGCAGGGGTGGCAGGACGAGGTTGGCGTAGGCGTCCCGTTCGTCGACGGCCCGCAGCGCGTCGAAGGCGAGAATGCGGACGGGGTCCCTCTTGGGCCGCCGGTAGGGCTTGCCGGGCCTGCCTGCGGTGCCGGTTCTGCGGGGCCGACGGGGCTGGTCGCTCACGAAAAAGGTGCTCCGGTGGTGAGATGAAGTGCGCGCTCCAGCCTACGTCGTCCGCGCCGGGCGGGGCCGCCCGCGTCAGGCGCCCAGCCGCTCGCCGTCGGCGATCCGCACGCCGCGCGCCCAGTCGGCCGCCTTCATCGGCTTCTTTCCCTGCGCCTGCACCCACAGCAGCTCCACGGCGTACGAACCGGTGCCGACGTGCACGGTGTTCTTGCCGACGGCCGGCTGCCCCGGGGCGAGGCCGGTGCGCTCCGGCACGGGCGTGACCTGGAGGAGCTTGAGCCGCTCGCCGCGGAACGTGGTCCAGGCACCCGGCGCGGGCGTGCAGCCGCGCACGATCCGGTCGACGCGCAGGGCCGGTGCCCGCCAGTCGACCCGGGCGTCCTCAACGGTGATCTTGGGCGCCAGGGTGACGCCGTCGGCGGGCTGTGGCACGGCCTTCAGGGTGCCGTCCTCGATGCCGTCCATGGTCGCCGTGAGCAGCCCCGCGCCCGCGAAGGCGAGGCGGGTGAGCAGGTCGCCGCTGGTGTCCGCGGGCCGGATCTCCTCCGTCACCGTGCCGTAGACGGGGCCGGAGTCGAGGCCCTCCTCGATGAGGAAGGTCGACGCCCCGGTGATCTCGTCGCCCGCCATCAGGGAGTGCTGCACGGGAGCGGCGCCGCGCCAGGCGGGCAGCAGCGAGAAGTGCAGGTTGACCCAGCCGTGCTCGGGCACGTCCAGGGCGATGCGTGGCAGCAGGGCGCCGTAGGCGACGACGGGGCAGCAGTCGGGGCCGACCTCCCGCAGCCGGGCCAGGAACTCCGGGTCCTTCGGCTTCCCCGGCTTCAGCACCTCGATGCCGGCCTCCTCGGCACGCTCGGCGACGGGGCTCGCGACGAGCCTGCGGCCGCGACCGGCCGGCGCGTCGGGCCGCGTGACGACGGCGGCCACCTCGTGCCGCCCGGAGGCGAGCAGTGCGTCGAGCGCGGGAACGGCGACCTCGGGGGTACCGGCGAAGACGAGCTTCATGGGGTGGTTCGGGCCTCTCGGGCGGGGGGCGGCGGGCAGGGCAAGTCTAGGACGAGCCCCTCCGGGGCCCTCCGGCTCCGGCTCCGGCCAGGTCCCTGGCGCCGGCCGAATCTCGCCGAGGTCCGGCCCGGGTCACCGGCACCGATCGACCCGGCCGGCCGCCGGGGCCCATGCCCCCGTTATGTTTTTCGCGGTCCTGCAAGAGGGCCGCTGGCCTCCGGGCCCGGCATGGCTGTTGCCCCCTGTCGAAGGGATGACCTGGGGGGTGGTGTCACCGGGTCCGAGGGGTGCCGTCGGAGACGCTGATCAGAGGTC
>DASTDN010000612.1:0-6271 GCA_035710365.1 Streptomyces sp.
CCACCAGCGCCGCGTACGCGGAGGGCAGACGGCGCACGGTCTGGGTGGCGTTGTTGATGAGGATGTCCAGCGGGCCCTGTCCGGTGACCTGCTCGGCGAGGGCCACGGCCTGGGCGGGGTCGCGCAGGTCGATGCCGACGACCTCCAGGCGGTGGAGCCAGTCCGCGGAGTCGTCCATGGCCTTGAAGCGGCGGATGGCGTCCTTCGGGAAGCGGGTGGTGATCGTGGTGTGCGCGCCGTCGCGCAGCAGCCTCAGCGCGATGTACATGCCGATCTTGGCGCGTCCGCCGGTGAGCAGGGCCCGCTTGCCGGTGAGGTCGGCGCGGGCGTCGCGGCGGGCGCGGTTCTCGGCGGCGCACCGCTGGCAGAGCTGGTGGTAGAAGTAGTCGACCTCGGTGTACCGGGTCTTGCAGACGTAGCAGGAGCGGGGGCGCTGGAGTATCCCCGCGATCCGGCCATCAGTGGTGCGGGAGGACGGCAGGATGCCCTCGGTCTCGTCGTCGATGCGCTCGGCCGAGCCGGTCGCGGTGGCCTCGGTGACTGCCCTGTCGTGCGCGGTCTTGGCGGCGCGGCGCTCCTGGCGGCGGCGCTGCTTGACCGTGCGGTAGATGTGCGAGGTCGCGCGGCGCACCGCTATCGCGTCGGGGTGGTCGACGTCGAGTGTGTCGAGTTCGCCGAGCACGCTGAGGCAGACCGCCAGCCGGTCGGGGTCGATGCCGGGGCCGTACGGCTCCTGTGGCGCCTCGTCCATGATCGCCGGGCCGTCGTCTGTCACCGTCATCGCTCTGCCGTTTCCCCTGATCACGCGCGTGGCACTCCGGTCGCGCCCGCTGTCGAACGGGGGATTTTACTTCAGCGCGGGACCGCCCCGCCAAATCCGTCCGCCCGGGGCCGGGGCTCGCACGCGGCGATCAGTTCCGCCATCTCCTGACCGACGGCCGCCGCGAGCCGGTCGAGGTCGGGGACGGCCCGCGCGTCGGCGACCAGCCCGTAGTGGACCCGGCCGCGGTAGGTGGCGACCGCCACCGCGAGGGACTGGCCGCGGGCGAGGGGCGCGTACGGATAGACCTCGGTGAGCAGGTTGCCGCCGAGCTTCAGGCCGAGGCCGGGCAGCGGCACGCTGGTGACCAGGATGTCGAACCAGAGCCGGGCGGCCTGGCCGGCCAGCGGGCCGCCGAGCCGGTGGCCGAGGGCGGGGACGTGGTCGGCGAGGAGCGCGACGGCGCCCGCGCCCCGGTGGGGCCCGGCGTCCTTGTTGCGGTCCATGGCGGTGCGGACGGCGGCGAGCCGGGCGAGCGGGTCGGCCTCGCCGACGGGCAGCCGCATCAGGTAGCCGGAGAGCCGGTTGCCCTGCGGGTGGGCGGCGCGCGGGCGGCGCCGCGAGACGGGGATCAGGGCGCGGGGCGCGGCGCCCTCGCTGCCGTCGCCGCGCGCGTCGAGCCAGCGGCGCAGGGCGCCCGCGACGACGGCGATCACGACGTCGTTGACGGTGCCGCCGACGGACTTGCGGACGAGGTGGACGTCGTCGATGTCGAGGACCACCCCGGCGGTGCGGCGGGTGCCGGTGGGCCGGGACGTGAGGGCCGGGGTGGGCCGGGCGGTCAGGGTGGACAGGGCGACGGAGGCGCCGATGCCGAGGGCGCGGCCGAGGTCGGACACGGCGCCGCGCAGCAGGTCCGGCAGGCGGCGCGGGTCCGGCAGGGAGCCGCGCGGCGGCTCGGCGGGGCGGGGGCGGCGCGCGGGCAGGTCCACCGGGTCGAGGATCGCGGCGGCCAGGGTCAGGGCGCGCAGTCCGTCGGCGAGGGCGTGGTGGAACTTGAACAGCACCGCGAAGGTCTCCCCGTCCGTGCCGGGCAGCACGTGTGCCTCCCACGGCGGCCTGCCGCGCTCCAGCGGGCGCTGCATCAGCCGGCCCGCCGCCGCCTGGAAGTCACCGGCCGGGGCGTGCAGCCGTACGTGGTCGAGGGGGTCGAAGTGCGGGTCGGCCTCGCGGGCGGCGCCGCCGAAGGCGGGCGCGAGGGCGGCGAGTTCCGGGGTGGGCGGGCGCCACACGTCGCGGATGCGCATCCGCAGGCCGGGGACGGCGGCGGCGCGGGCGGCGAGCAGATCGGCGGCGTGCGCGGCCGCCGTGGCCGGCGCGGAGGCGGCCGCGGGCGCGTGAGCCGTGGGCGGGGCGGTCCGGAACACGCCGAGCGCGCCGAGGTGCATGGGGTGCCCGGCGGACTCCATGTTCCAGAACGCCAGGTCGAGCGGGGTCAGCAGGTCTGCGGTCACGGGCGGGGCCTCGCACATCGACGACGGGTGGACGAGCGGTGGATCCCCCGCCACGACGACGGTCAGCGCGTGCGCGGGACGCACCGTCGACCGAAGACTAAGGCCCGCCCCCGCGCGCGGCATCGTGACGGCGCCGTGCGCGGGGGCCGGAACGTCGGACGGCCGCCGTCACGTCGCGGCGGGCGGCGCAGCACCGGCCGCCGTGGCCCACCCGGACGGGCGCGGGCCGGCCGTGAAGCCGGGCGCGCGCACCGGGCGCGGCGTGTCCGCCGTCGGGTTCGCCCGTTCGCGGGACGTGCAGTCGGTGCGGCCCGGCAGGATGCGGGGGCGGGGCCGGAGGCGCCGGACGGGCAGGTCGCCGGCACCGGGGAGGGGGGAGGGAGAAGCCAAAGCGGGCGCGGACCGCGGGTCGGGGCGGGCGCGGGGGCTGCGGCGGCGGCTCAGGTCACCCGCCGGCCCTTCCCCAGCGCGATCACGCCGCCCTCGGACATCGTGTACAGCTCGGCGTCCCGCCCGGGGTTGACGCCGATGGTCGCGCCCGGCGGCACCTCGACGTTCTTGTCCAGGACCGCGCCACGGACCACGGCGCCCCGCCCGACGTGCACGTTGTCGTGCAGCACCGACCCCTGCACCATCGCCCCCGGGTCGACCACGACCCCCGGCGACAGCACCGACCTGGTCACCTGGCCCCGGATCAGACAGCCCGCGCTGATGATGGACTCGCTCGCGATGCCTCCGGCGTTGAAGCGGGCCGGGGAGAGCTGCGAGGAGTGCGTGTAGATGGGCCAGGCACGGTTGTAGAGGTTGAACGCGGGCCGCTCGGCGATCAGGTCCATGTGCGCGTCGTAGTAGGCGTCGAGGGTCCCGACGTCCCGCCAGTAGCCCTGGTCGCGGCTGGTCTCGCCGGGCACGTGGTTGGTGCCGAAGTCGTACAGCCCGGCCTCGCCGCGCTCGGTGAGCTGCGGCAGTATCGAACCGCCCATGTCGTGCGCCGAGCCCTCGTCCTCGGCGTCCCGCCGCAGCGCCTCGATCAGGGCCGCGGTGGTGAAGACGTAGTTCCCCATCGACGCGAACACCCGCTCCGGGTCGTCCGCGAGCCCCGGAGGATCGGCGGGCTTCTCCAGGAAGCGTTCCACCGTCCGCCCGTCCGGGCCCGGTGTGATCACCCCGAACGCGGACGACTCCGTGCGGGGCACGCGGATGCCCGCCACGGTCACGCCCGCGCCGCTCTCGATGTGCTGGGCGACCATGTGGCGCGGGTCCATGCGGTACACGTGGTCGGCGCCGAAGACCGCCACGTACTCGGGCTGTTCGTCGTGGACCAGGTTCAGCGACTGCAGGATCGCGTCGGCGCTGCCCGCGAACCAGTGCGGCCCGAGGCGCTGCTGTGCCGGGACCGGGGTGACGTAGTTGCCGAGCAGGCTCGACATCCGCCACGTGGTGGTGATGTGCCGGTCCAGCGAGTGCGACTTGTACTGCGTGAGCACGCAGATCCGCAGGATGTCGCCGTTGACCAGGTTGGACAGCACGAAGTCGACGAGCCGGTACGTCCCGCCGAAGGTGACCGCTGGCTTCGCCCGGTCCGTGGTCAGCGGCATCAGGCGCTTGCCCGCACCGCCCGCCAGGACGATGCCCAGCACCGAAGGACCACCACGACGCATGGCCGCTCCCCTCACTCGGTTGCCGCACCTGCCTCTGACCTCTGACACTGCGCTGCCGCGCCGGATCCGTCACCGGCACCCGGCCCTGGGCAGACTAATCCTGCCCCGGGATCTCCCGGCAGAGCCGCACCGAGGGCTGCGCCGATGCCGTGAAACAGCAGTCGCCGCACACGCCGCCGCCCGGGACCCGGTAGTACAGGCAGCAGCTCCGGCGCCGGAAGGCCATGGCGGCGGGCGCCGCCGGGAGGGTGAGGGTGCCGGTGGCGGCGAGCCGGGGATCACGCAGCAGTTCGGTGGCCAGGGTCCGGGTCCGCGCCGCGGTGTCCGCGCGGCCGTGGCTGCGGGCCCAGCGGTCCAGTTCGCGGGCGGCCCCCGCGAGTGCCGAGGCCGCGTTGCCCCACAGCAGACCCGCCGCCGGGCCGTACCGGGCGCGCAGCGCACCGTTGAGCGGGACGAGGTGGCCGTCGAGGACGATCCGGGCGAGGCTCGGCGCGTCGGCCGGCAGCGGGCTCACCCGCGTCAGCCACAGGTCGTCGGGCGCGCTGCCCTCCGGGTCCCAGCGCAGCAGCTCAGGACTGAGGTCGGGGACGCTGCCGCAGAGTGCCGCGCAGCCGAGGGCCGCCGACCACAGGCGGGCGGCGAGGCCCTGCTGCGCGACGGACGCCGCGACGCGCGGCTCGGCGGTGCCGAGGGCGGCGCCGACCCTGCGGACGCGCAGCGCGAGCGGGTCCCGGTGCGCGTGCGCGGGTTGGGCGGCGTACGCCAGGGCAAGCGTGGGCAGGGAGTGCGCGGGGGCCGGGGTGTCGGCGGGGGCGGAGGGAGCGTGGGAGGCAGACGTGGCGGCGGAAGCGGAAGCAGAAGCGGAACCGGGATACGGGTCCTGGCCGGGCGCCGGGCGGGAAGGCGCGCCGGGAACCGGAAAGGGTCCCGGGGACGTCCTGAGGACGAAGAAGCCCCCGAGGGCGCGCAAGGCGGCCAGTTCGGCGTCGAGGCCGGCGGGGGCGTCGAGGGCAGTGGGTCGGTTAGGGTCGGGGACCGCTGGAGGAGCCGGGTCCGGACCGGCGGGGGGACGGGGCCCGGGGGCGGGACCGGCGTCGGGGCCGGGTGCGGGGTCGGAGGTCACGCCGAGCAGTAGTACCAGGGCCCCTGGGGGACGTCCCCCCGGGGTCTGGCGTGTTCGGTACCCACCCTGGGGAGGACGGCGCCCGATCCGTACTCCATCGGTAGTAGGACCCATTGACCCCTCAGGGACGACGACGGGAAGAAGCCGGGACGGCATCGTGTTCTTCATGGCAGAAGACCCTTCGCCGCGCCGGGCCCCGCGCCCCCGCCCCACGCAGAGGAGCAGCCGATGAGCGCCCTCGCGCTGTCCGTGCTCCTCTCACTCGTGTCCGCCGTCGCCTACGCGGGCGGCGCGATCGTGCAGGAGCAGGTGGCGGTGTCCTCCCCCGGGCAGACGTACGCCCCGCTGCGACGGCCGGGCTGGTGGGCGGCGGTCGCGCTCAACGGCACCGGGGGGCTGCTGCACGTGGTCGCCCTCGCCTACGGCCCGCTGAGCCTCGTCCAGCCGCTGGGCGCGCTCACCATCGTGTTCGCGCTGCCCATGGCGGCGTTGTTCGTGCGCCGCAGGGCCGGTGCCACGGCGTGGCGGGGCGCCATCATGGCGACCGTCGGCCTCGCCGGTCTGCTGTCGCTCGTCGGCGCGGCCGACGCGCAGTCCCTGGACACCGCCCAGCGGGTGGCGGTCGGCATCGTCACCGCCGGGGTCGTCGTCGGCCTGATGCTCGCGGCCCGCGCCGCACACCGTCACCCGGCGGTGCGCAGCGTGCTGCTCGCGATCGGATCCGGCATCGCCTTCGGCGTGTCGTCCGTGTTCACCAAGACCGTCGCCGTGGACTGGACCGGCGGGGTGTCGGCCGGTGACCTGCCGTCCCTGGGTGCGATCGCGCTCTTCGCCACGGCGGGCCTGATGCTGTCGCAGGCGGCGTACCGGGGCGCGGGCCTCGCCGCCCCGCTGGCCACGCTGACGGTCGTGAACCCGGTGGTGGCCGCGGCGGTGGGCATCACGATGTTCGGTGAGACCTTCCGGTACGGCACCACGGGTACGGCGCTCGCGCTGAGCTGCGGAGTCGTGGCGGCCGGCGGTCTGATCCTGCTCACCACGGAGCGGCTCGCCCGCACGGAGGGCGCGGGCGAGGAAGCCGAAGCGGACGCCGAAGCGGAAGCCGTGCCGGAGGCCGGGGCGAAGAAGGCACCCGGGGCGGACGAGCCGCTGCGGACGGCGAGGGAAGCCGCGGACGAGCCGCTGCCCGGTCCGGCGGCGGAGCCCGCGGCTC
>DASTDN010000613.1:0-2334 GCA_035710365.1 Streptomyces sp.
GTCATGAGTGACAGTCACACGGCCCCGGCCGACTGTCCGGCAACCCTCCGTCCGTGGCGGGGTGCCCCGGGTGAAGACCAGGTCGTAGGCAGCAAGGCCTGCGACAAGCGCGGATCCCTCACGCAGCCAGGGATCCTGGTCGTCGAGGAGTCCTCCGTGAGCAAGCGAATGCGCTAGGGCCCCAGAGCCCCCGCCTCCGCACACCCTTCCGCTTCGTCTCCGTTCCTCACGGGAGTCCCGCCATGTCCGTCCTCAGTGCTGCCCTCGATCCGTCCCCGTGCGCGCCCCTGCCGGTCCTGGGCCGTGATGTCACCGTGCCGCTCGTCACCGGGGGCGAGGTCCCGTACGCCCCGCTCGACTACGCCGCCAGCGCGCCCGCCCTCCAGCGCGTCTGGGACGACGTCGCCGCGTACGCGCCCTACTACGGCAGCGTGCACCGGGGCGCCGGGTATCTGTCGCAGCTCTCCACCGACCTGTTCGAGACCGCCCGCCGGACCGTCGCGGGCTTCCTCGGCTGCCGCGGCGACGACCAGGTGGTCTTCACCCGCTCCACCACCGACTCGCTGAACCTGCTCGCCGCCGCGCTCCCGGCCGGCTGCGAGGTCTTCGTCTTCGAGACCGAGCACCACGCCGCCCTGCTGCCCTGGCGCGGCGCCCGCCTCACCGTCCTCGACGCGCCGCGCAGCCCCCGGCAGGCGGTGACCGCCCTGGAGCGCGCCCTCGCCGGACGCGACCGGCGGGGGCCCGCCCTGGTGTGCGTCACGGGCGCCTCGAACGTCACGGGCGAGCTGTGGCCGGTGCGGGAGCTGACCGCCGCCGCGCACGCGCACGGCGCCCGCGTCGTCCTCGACGCCGCCCAGCTCGCCCCCCACCGCCCGGTGTCCGTGCGGGACCTGGACGTCGACTGGGTCGCCTTCTCCGGGCACAAGCTGTACGCGCCGTTCGGGGCGGGCGTCCTCGCCGGGCGCGCCGACTGGCTGAGCGAGGCGGAGCCGTACCTCGCGGGCGGCGGCGCCAGCCGCAGGGTGGCGCGGCGCGCGGACGGCACCGTGGACGTCGAGTGGCACGACACGGCCGCCCGGCACGAGGCGGGCTCGCCCAACGTGATCGGCGCGCACGCCGTCGCGTCCGCCTGCCGGGCCCTCGCCGACGCCGGGTTCGGGGCACTCGTCGCCCGGGAGGAACACCTGGTCCGCAGGGTCCGCGCGGGCCTCGAGGACATCCCGGAGGTGCGGGTGCTGTCGCTGTTCGGGGACGACGCCCCGCGCGTCGGCGTCCTGTCGTTCGTCGTGGACGGCTGGAACAGCTCGCACTTCGCCGCCGCCCTGTCCGCCGAGTACGGGATCGGGGTCCGCGACGGGCTGTTCTGCGCCCATCCGCTGCTGCGCACCCTGCTGGACGGCGGGCCGCGGGCGCGGGGCGAGTGCGGGGCGCCCGAGGCCGGGCCGGGGGAGCGGTCCCTGAACGCGGTCCGGGTCAGCTTCGGCGCGGGCACCCCCGACGAGCACGTGGACCGCTTCGTGACCGCCTGCCGCGAGCTGGTGCGCGACGGCGCCCGCTGGAGCTACCGCACCGAGAACGGCCGCTGCGTGCCCGACATCTCGGCGCCCGCACCGGCATGACCCGGAGCCCGGGCGCCCGGCGGGGCGGCGCCGGGCCGGGGCGTCCCGATCCCCGTGGATGAGGCCGCGGCGCCGGAGGCGGTGCGTGACAAGCCGGATGCGGTGCGTCGCCGGGCGGAGCACGTTTCGCGCACCGGGCGAACCCGGGCCGCGCGACGCCGACGCGAGGTGCCGCGGCCGTCGTCGCGGGCCCGCGACGCTCCGGACGGCACGGCCTAGCTGTCGAGGCCGATCGCGAACGCCGCCTCCAGGTCGTGCTGCGAGTAGGTGCGGAACGCCACGTGCGTGTCCGTGCCCTCCACGCCGGGGATCTTGCTGATCGCGCCGGGGATGACCTCCGCGAGGTCCTCGTGCCGGCGCACCCGCACCATCGCGATCAGGTCGTACGTCCCGGTGACGGAGAAGACCTCGCTCACGCTCTCCAGCGCGGCGATCTGCTCCGCGATCTCGGGAATCCGGTCCACGCTGGTCTTGATGAGGACGATCGCGGTGATCACGGCTGGTTCTCTCCCTCGGTGGCCGGGGCTCGGGCGGCCTTCACTCTAGTCGTACGCCCGAAGCGCCCCCCACGCCGCGAGCGCGCCCCCCGCCCCCGGTACGCCCACGTGCGGAGGAAACCCGGCCCGAACCCCACCGGGCGCGCCGGATGCGCCACGCCCGGCCCGCGGAGGCCCGGCCCGCCTCCGGCCACCGCTGCACCACCCGGAACGGC
>DASTDN010000614.1:0-3656 GCA_035710365.1 Streptomyces sp.
TGTCGGACGCCTGCGCCACCCTCGTGCACGACACACGTTCGGGGCGCCCGTCCGCGACACGCTCGCGGGAAGCGTCCATGACGCGCTCATGCGGTGAAGATCGATCTCACGTTTCGTGTTCAGCCGGTCACTCAGCGGGCATGAACAGGTGTACGACGACTCCGACTCGTGAGGGCGCGGAGGAGGGAGGGAGTGCTGTGAACCAGGGGGCGGGCACCCGAGGCGGAGACCTGCCGGACGACCTGACCGCCGCCGAGGCCGGCATGTGGCAGGCCTTCCGCAACGGCAGCGTGTACGACCTGCGCAGCGGGGACCTGCAGGCGGACGACCCGCACGGCGGGCACCCCTGGGGCCCCGAGCGGACCGTGCGCGCCCGCATCGTGTGCTGGCTGCTGCTGGACGGGCCGCCCGCGCTCTCGGGCCGGGTGTCGGCGCTGAAGCTGGTCGGGGTGCGCGTCAGCGGCTCGATGGACCTGGCGGGCGGCACGGTCGCACCGTACGTGGAGATGCGCGGCTGCCGCTTCGACCAGGAGATCCTGCTGCCGGAGGCGCGTTTCACGACCCTGCGGCTGGTCGACTGCGACGTGCCGCGGCTGGAGGCGGCCCGGGTGCACACCGAGGGCGACCTGCATCTGCCGCGTAGCCGCTTCCACCAGGGCATCCGGCTCACCGACGCCCAGATAGGCACCGATCTGATGCTCAACCAGGCCGTCGTGCACCGCGACCGCAGCGGGCGCTCGATCGCCGCGGACGGCCTCGCCGTGGGCCAGGACCTCCAGGCGGAGATGCTGGAGACCGACGGCGAGGTGCGGCTGCGCGGCGCCTCGGTGGGCGTCTCGCTGAGCCTGCGCGGCGCCCGGCTGACCAACCACTTCACCGGCCTCGCGCTGAACGCGCCGCAGCTCACGGTCGCCCGCACCCTGTACCTGACGCCGGCCGGCCTCGGGAACCCGCTGCTGAGCGGCACCACACCGGCGCAGGGCACCCGCGTCCAGCGCTTCGAGTGCCGGGGCGGGGTGCGGCTGGACGACGGGCGGTTCGGGGACTCCCTCGACTTCGGCCAGGCCCTGTTCACCCTCACCGACGAGCAGGAGGTGTCGCTGCGCCGGGTGCAGACCCCCGAGCTGCGCTTCCTCGGCGAGCACCTGGAGCGCGGCCGGGTGGTGCTGTCCGGGGCGCGCGTGGTCAACCTGATGGACCGGGCCGACGCCTGGCCGGGCCCGGGCCGGCTGCACATGGGCGGCTTCAGCTACGAGAACCTGGTGCCGCGCAGCCCCTTCCCGCTGGCCGAGCGCCTGAAGTGGGTGGCCGCCGCGACCGCCGAGTACAACCCGGAGCCGTACGAGCTGCTCGCCGCGGTGCTGCGGGCCGGCGGGGAGGACGAGGACGCCCGCGAGGTGCTGCTCGCCAAGCAGCGCAGACGCCGCGAGAGCCTGCCGCTGGCCGCGAAGCTGTGGGGGTACGCGCAGGACTGGACGGTCGCCTACGGCTACCGGCCGGGCCGGGCCGCGGTGTGGATGGCGGTGCTGTGGGCGGCGGGCTCCTTCGCCTTCGCGCACGCCGACCACCCGCCCCTGAAGCGGGGCGAGCACCCCGACTGGGACCCCGCCCTGTTCGCCCTCGACCTGCTGCTTCCCGTCATCGAACTGGGCCAGGTGGGCTTCTGGCAGCTCGACCGGGGCTGGCAGTGGCTGGCCGCGGCGATGATCCTGCTGGGCTGGGTCCTCGCCACGACGGTGGCGGCGGGCGCGACACGGCTGCTGCACCGGAACTGAGCCGGGGGAACGGCCGGGGCGGGGAGGACGGCGGGGGGGTGAGCCGGCCGCCGTACGGGTGGTGCGGCAAGGGCCGGGGCATGGTGCGCGGCCCCCGTACGGGTGGTGCGGCGAGGGCCGGGGCGTGGTGCGCGGGCGCCGGTGCGGCGGGACTGCCGGGCGGACACGCGGCCACGGCGGTCCCCGGGACGGGCCCGCGGCGGCTGCCGCGGCGGCCTCACGGCGACGGGCGAGGGCGGGTGGGCCGCGCGGAGCATTAGGCTTCTGCGTCGTGACCACCGTCCGGCTCCCCCTCTTCCCCCTGAACTCGGTGCTGTTCCCGGGGCTGGTGCTCCCGCTCAACGTCTTCGAGGAGCGCTATCGCGCCATGATGCGCGAACTGCTGAAGACGCCCGAGGACGAACCGCGCCAGTTCGCCGTCGTCGCGATCCGCGACGGCCACGAGGTGGCGGCCACCCTGCCCGGCCTGCCCGGCAAGCCGACGGCCGCGCAGGAGAGCGGGCCGGCCGCCGGCTTCGGTCCGGATCCGGCCAGAGCGTTCCACAAGGTGGCGTGCATCGCGGACGCGGCGACGATCCGGGAGCGCCCCGACGGCACCTTCGAGGTCCTGGCGACCGGCACGACCCGGGTGCGGCTGGTGTCGGTGGACGCCTCGGGCCCCTTCCTGACGGCCGGGCTGGAGACCCTGGAGGAGGAGCCGGGCGACGAGGCGGGGGCGCTCGCGGAGGGGGTGCTGCGGGCCTTCCGCCAGTACCAGAAGCGGCTGGCGGGAGCGCGGGAGCGGTCCCTGGCGGCGGGCGCCGAACTGCCGGACGAACCGTCCGTGGTGTCGTACCTGGTGGCCGCCGCGATGATGCTGGACGTCCCGACCAGGCAGCGGCTGCTCCAGGCGCCCGACACCGCGTCCAGGCTGCGCGACGAGCTGCGGCTGCTGCGCTCGGAGACGGCGATCATCCGGAGTCTGCCGTCGTTGCCCGCGTCGGACCTGACACGCGGCCGGACCAGCCTCAACTGAGACCCACCGCCCCCGCGACCGGCACCGGCCCACCGACCAGGCGACCGGCGACCAGCGACCAGCGACCAGCGACCAGCGACCACATGGAACCGGCGGAACCCCGGAACCGGCGAAACAGCAGCGACCGCACGGACAGCACAAGCCCGCAGGCCCCACCGACAGCACCGACAGCACCCACAGCACCCACAGCACCCACAGCACCCACAGCGAGAACGGCCGGGATGGCGAAGAAGTCGAAGAAGCAGCAGGACAAGGGCGCGGGCGGCACGCCCGCCACCGTGGCGCTCACGGCGGCCGGAGTGGCGTACACGGTGCACTCCTACGACCACGATCCCGCCCACCCCTCCTACGGCGAGGAGGCCGCCGAGGCGATGGGGGTCTCCCCCGAACGGGTCTTCAAGACGCTGGTCGCGGACGTCGACGGCGTTCTGACGGTCGCGGTCGTGCCGGTGGCGGGACAGCTCGACCTGAAGGCGCTCGCGGCGGCGGCCGGCGGCAAGCGCGCCGCGATGGCCGACCCGGCGCTCGCGGAACGCACCACGGGCTATGTCCGTGGCGGGATCTCGCCGCTCGGCCAGCGCAAGCGGCTGCGTACGGTGCTGGACGCCTCGGCGTCCGCGCACGACACGATCTGTGTCTCGGCGGGCCGCCGCGGCCTGGAGGTCGAACTCTCCCCGCACGATCTGGCGAAGCTGACGGACGCGGTACTGGCCCCGATCGGCCGGGCCTGACGGTCCCGCCGTCGCGGGGCCGGGCAGTGCGCGGCGACCGGACGGCCCGTCGCGGGCCGGGAGGGGGCACTGCCGCCGCGCGGGCCCGGGGCAGTGACGCGCGGGCCGGGCCCCCGGGGGCCCGGCCCGCGCGTC
>DASTDN010000615.1:0-2820 GCA_035710365.1 Streptomyces sp.
GGTCCCCGACGAGACGATCATGAAGATCCTCAGCACGGTCCGCACCCACGGGGAGCCCACGGGCGGCTGACCCGGCCGTTCGCCCGGCGTCCGCGCCGGTGACGGTTTGGCACGGCGGGGCTCCTGCGGCGAGAGTGAGCCGGTGACCCCCGCCGACTCCTCCCGCCGCGTCCGCCTGCCCGCGTGGGCGGGACGCAACTACGCGCTGCTGACCGCCGCCGCGTTCGTCACGAACCTCGGCAGTCACGGCGCTCTGGTCGCCGCCGCCTTCGCCGTCCTGGAAACGGGCGGCGACGGCGGCGACGTGGGTCTGGTGGCCGCCGCCCGCACCCTGCCCCTCGTGCTGTTCCTGCTGGTCGGCGGCGCCGTCGCGGACCGTCTGCCGCGCCATCGCGTCATGGTCGCGGCCAACGCCCTGAACTGCGTGTCGCAGGGCGTCTTCGCGGTGCTGGTGCTGGCCGGGCAGCCACCGCTGTGGCAGATGATGCTGCTGAGCGCCCTCGGCGGCACCGGCCACGCCTTCTTCAGCCCGGCCGCCGAGGGCATGCTGCTGTCCTCGGTGCGCGGCGAGCAGACGGGCCGCGCCTTCGCCGTGTTCCGGATGGCGATGCAGGGCGCCGCCGTCGGAGGTGCCGCGCTCGGCGGCGCGCTGGTCGCCGCGATCGGGCCCGGCTGGGTACTCGCCGCCGACGCCGCCGCGTTCGCCCTGGCCGGCGCGCTGCGCGGACTCCTCGACGTACGGCACATCCCGCCGCGTCCGCCCGGTGGGGGGCTGCTCGCCGATCTGCGGGACGGCTGGCGGGAGGTCGCCGGGCGGCCCTGGCTGTGGGGGATCGTCGTCCAGTTCTCCGTCGCCAACGCGGTCGTCGCGGCCGCCGAGAGCGTCTACGGCCCGCTCGTCGCCCGGGACCATCTGGGCGGCGCGGGCCCCTGGGGTCTGGCGCTCGGGTTCTTCGGCGCGGGCACGGTGGCCGGCGCGCTGCTGATGACCCGCTGGAAACCCCGGCGGCTGCTGTTCACCGGCACACTCTGCGTCTTCCCGCTGGCCCTGCCGTCCGCGGCGCTCGCGCTCGCGGCGCCGGCCGGGGCGCTGTGCGCGGTGATGTTCCTGACGGGCGTGACCCTGGAGGTGTTCGGCGTCTCCTGGATGACGGCGCTGCACCAGGAGATACCGGAGGACAAGCTCTCCCGTGTCTCCGCGTACGACTGGTTCGGCTCGGTCGCGATGGTGCCCCTGGCGACGGCGCTGGCGGGCCCGGCGGAGACCGCGTTCGGCCGGCCGGCCGCGCTGTGGGGGTGCGCCGCGCTGGTCGTCATGGTGACGGCCGCGGTGCTGGGCGTGCCGGACGTACGGAACCTGCGGCGCGCCACCCGCACGGTCGGCCGGGGCGAGACCTCCCCGACGGGCGAAGCCGTCGTCCGGAACGGGAACGTCCCCCAGGGCACGGCCCTCTCTCGAAGCGCGGGTCCTCCCCGGGACGAGGCGCCAGGTCAGGGCAAGGCCGGCCGTCGCCCGCAGTGAGGACATCCCCCGTACCGGAGCGGCCGCGTCGGGGGCGGCCGTCGACGGGGTCAGCCCACCGTGAAGGAGCCGCCGGGCGGTTCCGGGGACGGCACGGCGTCCTCGTCGTGGACGGGGCGGGCCGTGCCGGTGAAGTCCCGCAGCGCGGGCCCGTGTTCGACCCGGGCGGGGAAGGCGTCGGCGGCGGTGCGGCGGGACAGCGCGGCCGTGTCGAGCGGCCGGTGCGCGGCCACCAGGACGGCGTTGCCGAAGCGGCGTCCGCGCAGTACGCCCGGCTCGGCGATCAGCGCGAGGTGCGCGAACAGCGCGGCGAAGGTGGCGAGCTGGGACCGCAGGAAGGCGAACGGGGCGGCGTCGGCGAGGTTCGCCAGGTAGACGCCGTCGTCCCGCAGTACCCGGGCCGTCTCCTGGGCGTACGCCAGGGACGTCAGGTGCGCGGGCACCCGGGAGCCGCCGAAGACGTCGGCGACCAGCACGTCCGCGGAGCGGTCCGGCGCGGACGCGAGCCAGGCGCGGGCGTCGGCGGTGTGTGTCGTGACGTCCGCGCCGTCCGGCAGCGGCAGATGCCCGGCGACCAGTTCCAGCAGCCCCCGGTCGGCCTCCACGACGTCCTGCCGGGAACCGGGGCGGGTCGCCGCCACGTACCGGGGCAGGGTGAGCGCGCCCCCGCCGAGGTGCAGCACGTCCAGCGGACGGCCGGGCTCCGCGACGGTGTCCAGGACGTGCCCGAGCCGCCGGGCGTACTCGAACTCCAGGTGCGTGGGCGCGTCGAGGTCGACGTACGACTGCGGCGCCCCGTCGACGGTCAGCAGCCAGGCCCGCTCCCGGTCCACGTCGGGCATCAGCTTGGCGGTGCCGTGGTCGGTGACTCGGATCACGGGTATGGGCTCGTCCACCCGCCCATTGTGCCCGCGCGCGGGCGCGCCGACGGCACACGGGGAGACCGGCGCAGGCCCTCACGGGCCGCCGGTGTGCCTGCGTGCCCGCGCACCGGCAGCACGTTCCCGGCGGGCCGCGGCACGCCGTCCGGGACGGTGCGGGACAGCGCACGGCGAGCCGCGCGTGGCCAGGTCGGGGAAGGGTGCGACATCCTGCACGCAGGCGCGCACGGCCGGGGCGCGGGCGGGTCGGCAGCGCCGCCGCAGGCGGGGGTGAGCCGCTCCCTCACCCGGTCGGCGACAGCGCTCCAGGGGGGCCTCGGGCGCGCCAGCCGGGCCCCGTTTCTCCGCCGTCGGCGGGACGCTCATGAGAAAGACCACACGGCGATCACACGCACTCGTCGGTTAATGTCACCGGAT
>DASTDN010000616.1:0-8338 GCA_035710365.1 Streptomyces sp.
GTAGCGGGCGGCCTCCACCGGGAAGGGCACGATGCGGTCGGCGAGGCCGTCGAGGTCGATGCGGGTGCTGGGGGTGCCCTCGCTGTCGGGGGTCTCGTCCCGGTCCGGCGTCTCGAAGGGGCGGCCGTGCCGCTGCGGACCGAACGGCGACGGCGTGGCCGCGGCCAGCGTGATCAGGTACGGGCGGACGCCCTCCACGAAGGCCAGGTCGAAGACGTGCTCGTCGTAGACCGGGTCGAAGGAGCGCGCCGACAGGAACGCGAGGTGCTTGCCGTCCAGGGTGAAGGCGGGCGAGTAGTCCTGGAACCGCAGCGGGGTCGCCTCGGTGACGGACAGGTCGGTGGTGTGGGCGAGCTTGAGCTGGCTCAGCGGGCGCGGGCCGGGGTGCGTCCAGGCCAGCCAGGCGGAGTCGGGGGAGAACACCAGGCCGGAGGCGTCGCCGTGCTCGCTGCGGTCGACCTCGCGGACCTCGCCCGTCTCCCGTTCGACGAGCAGGACCCGGCCGTCGTGCGAGGCGACGGCGGCGCGGCTGCCGTCGGGGGCCATGGCGAGGGAGAGGACGCGGCCGAGCCGTCCGGCGGCGAGCCGGCGCGGCGTGGCGCCCGGTGCGAGACCGGTGGCGGGCGCGAACTCCAGCGCGTCGTCGCCCTCGGCGTCGGTGACCCAGACCACCCACTCCTCGCCGTCGACGCGGAAGGCGCGCGGCAGCCGGGCCCGTACGCCGGGCTGCGCGGCGAGCGCGCGGGCCGGTCCCGAGCGGTGGGTGACCCAGTGCACGGAGCCGCGCACGGAGACGGCGCTGCCGCGCGCGGTGTGGTCGGGGGACGCCGCGCCGAACCAGCGGGCGGCGTTGACGGGGAACGGGGCCAGGTCGACGCGCTGCCCGCCGAGGCGGACGTCGACGCGGCGCGGCTCGGCGCCGTCGAGGTCGTCCAGCAGCCACAGCTCACCGGCGCTCGCGTACACGACACGGCTGCCGTCGGTGGCGGCGTGCCGGGCGTAGAAGCCTCCCCCGTCCGGGGAGGTGTCCCCGAGGGGGGTGTGGCGGCGCAGGTCGGAGCCGTCGGCGAGGGAGGAGTAGAGGGCTCCGGTGCCCTCGTGGTCGGAGAGGAACGCGAGCCGGTCCCCGGCCCAGAACGGGTTCTCGATGTTGCCGTCGAGGTCCTCGTGCAGCCGGACGAACTCGCCGTCGCCGTCCCGGTCGATCCACAGCTTGCCCGCGGTGCCGCCCCGGTAGCGCTTCCAGTGGGCGGCCTCGCGGCCCATCGTGGCGGACAGCAGCACGGTGTGCGGCCCGTACGCGACGTCGCCGACCGGCCCGTACGGCAGGGTGGTGGCCGGTCCGCCGTCGAGGGGGACGGCGCGGGCCCAGGTGCGGCGCAGACTGGCCTGGCCGTGCGTGGAGAGGGCGAGGACGTCGCCGTCGGGGGTCCAGCCGCGCACCCGCGTCCTCATGCTGCCCCAGTGGGTGAGGCGCCTTGCGGGGCCGCCGTCGACGGGGGCGACGTGCACCTCGGGGGCGCCGTCACGGGTCGAGGTCCAGGCGACGGTCGTGCCGTCCGGGGAGATGCGGGGCGAGGTCACCGGGACGTTCTCGGCGCTGACCCGCCAGGCGCGTCCGCCGTCGAGAGGAGCGATCCACACGTCGTCCTCGGCCGTGAAGGCGATCAACTCGCCGTGCAGATGAGGGAACCGGAGATACGCAGCCGAGGCCGCCGGTGCTGTCGTTGCGGGCTGAGTCACCCGGTCAGCCTATGCAGGGGCGGGGCCGGCGGACAGGGGTTCCGGTCACTTGACCGGGACCGTGCGCCCCGCTGACCGGTTCACTTGCCCTCGACGGGGGCGCAGTCAGGGCGCTCGCGGCACCAGACGGTGCGGGTGACGGTCACGGTGGCGGCGGGTCCGGCCCCGCCCCCGCCCGGGCGGTCGTCCGGGCCGTCGGCCACGGGCGGCGGAGTGGCGTCGCACTTGCCGAGCCCGTCGACGCGGAACCACACCTTGCCGTCGACCTTGGCGGTCAGGTCACCGCGCACGCAGGCGCCCCGGACGCTGCGGGTCACCTTGCCCTTGACGGAGATGTCCTTGTCGTCGCCGGTCTCGCCCTCGCAGTCGACGGTGGCGACGGCCTTCTCGTCCGCGGTGGGCAGCGACTTGACGTCGTCGGCGTAGGTGCCCCGGCAGGTGAGCCACCGGACGTCCGCCTTCTGCCGTTCCAGTTCGCGGGTCACGGTCTGGTCCGTGGTGTAGGCCACCGTCCCGGCGCTCAGCCCGCCCGGGTCGCAGGCGACGACGCCCGTCGCGGTCACCGCGGCGAATCCCGCGGCGGCCAGTGCCCCGCGCCAGTTCCGTTCCCATGCCCCCATGGACGACAGCGTGCCACCGCGGCGCCACGGACGGTAGAGCGCATACGGCCACGTGCGCCCGGCCGCCGGGTGCGTGCCCCTGCCCCTGCCCTCGGGCACGGGCGGGGCGCGCGGGACAATCGGCCGGTCCCCCGGCCGCCCGCCGACACAGGAGCATCGCTTGCCCTCGCCCATCCCGCGGATCCGCGCCCCGCGGCGCGGCCGGCCCGTACCGGCCCCGCGCTCGCCGGACGACTCCGGCCCGTTTCCGGCGTCCGCGGCCGAGCAGGCCGCGGGACCGCCGCAGCCGCCGTACCGGCGCCGGGTCCGGATGCTCGTCGACGTGGTGGACCACCCGGACGAAGTCGGCTACGCCACCGCCCTGTTCGAGGAGCGCGGCTGGGCCGTGCGGTCCGCCGGGGACGCCGAGGCGGCACCGCGCGCCGGGCGCCGCACCTCGCTGATCGTCGAGGTGCGGCTGCACGGGGCGCGGTTCGGTGCCGTCCGCACGGCCGTCGCCGACGTGGAACTGCTGGCGCGGCAGGCGTCCCTGGGCGTCTGGGTGCGGGACGCGGCACTCGTCGAGCACGCGCACGAGCGGGCCCGGCGTACGACGTACTGCGTGCACCGGGCCCTGCCCGGCGGCGGGCGGGCGCGGCAGGCCGCCGCCCGGCTGTGGACCCGGCTGGGCGGGGCGGACGAGCAGCGGGCCGTGACCGTGCCCGCCGGGCCGGGGTCCCGGGAGGCGGCCGAGGCCGAGCTGGCGGGCCGCGACCTGGGCGGCCGGCCCTTCGACGCGGCGCGGCACGCGCTGCGCGTGCCGGCCCACTCGGACGCGAACCCGCCGCTGCTGCGCACTCCGCAGGAGCGCCGTTCCGACCGGGCGTGGACGGTCGCGGGCGCGGCGGGCATCGTCGTCGCGGTGCTGTGCGGCATGTCCGTGGCGGACGCGGACGGCTGGTGGAGACTGCCGCCCGCTCTGCTCAGTACGCCCGGCGCGCTGCCGCTGGGCCGCATGGCCAAGGAGACCCGGGACCGCTCGCGGGCGGCTCAGTGGGCCGCGGGCCTCGCGGTCACCACGGCGGCGGCCGGTTTCGGCGCGCTGGTGGGCCGGGACGTGCGGCCCGCGGCGCTGTGGGCGGGGCTGCTGGTGCTGGCCCTGGCCGCGTTCACCGGGGCGGGGGTGGTCCTCGCGCTGCGCCGGACCGTGGTCACCCGGCACGCGGCCTGGCTGGTGCCGCTGTCGGTGCCCGTGGCGTGGTCGATGGTGGCCTGGCTCGGCGGGCAGATGCACCACGCCTACCTGGACCGGTTCGGCCTGCGCCCGGAGACCGTGCCGACCCCGTCCCTGGGCCGGTACCTGGCCGCCGCCGAACCGATGGCGCTGGCCCTGGGAAGTGCCCTGTTCTTCGTCGCGGTGGCGGGCTGGCTGCGCCACTTCCACCTGGGCCGGGACGCCACGAACCGGGTGTTCGCCGTCGTCCTGACGACCCTGCTGGCCGTCGGCTACGCCCTGACGGCCGTCGCTCTCGGCATCGACCGGGCGGACGACGCGGCGCGGGCGGCGGCCCGCGCCGCCGCCCGCGGCACCGCGCCCTCCGGCTACTTCGGGCTGCGGGGCCGGCTGGTGTGCGTACGGCCGCTCGCGCCGGACGTGGCGGTGGAGAACGGCCCCGTCCCCACCGGCCACCCGGTCCTCACCTTCGGGGCCGCCGGCGAGTGGACCTGGCTGTGGGACCCGGCCCGCCGCGCGGGCGACCCGGCTCCGCGGGCTTTCGCCGTGCGCCGCGAGGACGTGCAGCTCCTGCCGGTGCGGGGGGCGGGCCCGGGGCGGTGTCCGGCGGAGTGAGTCCGCACCGCCGGACACCGCCCCTGCTCGTGCCTCAGGACCAGCGCCCCGAGCGTCCCAGCAGCAGGGCTGCCGCGGCGGTGCCGGCCGTCGACGTACGCAGCACGCTGCGGCCCAGGCGGTAGGCGGGCGCGCCCGCCGCCGCGAACAGGGCCAGTTCCTCGGGCGAGACACCCCCTTCGGGGCCGACGACCAGCACGAGGTGGCCGGAGGCGGGGAGTTCGGCGGTGGCCAGGGGTTCCTCGCCGCTCTCGTGCAGTACGGCGGCGAAGTCGGCGTCCGCGAGCAGCGCCGCGACCTGCTTGGTCGTGGCCGCGTCCGCGACGTCCGGGAACCGCACGCGGCGGGACTGCTTGCCCGCCTCGCGGGCCGTGGCCCGCCACTTGCCGAGCGCCTTCAGGCCGCGTTCGCCCTTCCACTGCGTGATGCAGCGGGCCGCCGTCCAGGGCACGATCGCATCGACCCCGACCTCGGTCATGGTCTCGACGGCCAGTTCGCCCCGGTCGCCCTTGGGCAGGGCCTGGACGACGGTGATGCGGGGCGACTCCGCGGGCTCCTCGGCGACCTCGCCCAGCCGCAGGAGGAGCCGGTCCTTGCCCTCCGTGCCGAGGACTTCGGCCTCGGCCCAGCGTCCGGCGCCGTCGGTGAGGACGACGCGCTCCCCGGTGCGAAGCCTCTTCACGGAGACCGCGTGCCGGCCCTCGGGCCCGGACAGGACCCGGCGGCCGTCGCCGCCCCCGCCCGCGTCGAGGTGGTCGACGACGAACACCGGTGCGGTCATCGGGCACCGCCGGGCAGTCCGGCGCGGGCGGCGGCGAGTTCGGCCGCCAGTACCTCCACGAGCCGGCCCGCGGGCAGTTCCCGCGCCAGCCGGTGCCCCTGGCCCGCCCACAGGGCCATGCCCTGCGCGTCACCGGCCTTGGCGGCGGCCTTGCGCAGCGGCGAGGTCAGGTGGTGGAGCTCGGGGTAGGCGGCGGGCGCGTACGGGCCGTGCTCGCGGAGGAAACGGTTGACCAGGCCGCGTGCCGGGCGCCCGGAGAACGCCCGGGTCAGCTCGGTCCGGGCGAAGAGCGGGTTGGTCATGGCCTGCTTGTGGAGGGCGTGGGCGCCGGACTCGGGGGTGACGAGGAACGCGGTGCCGAGCTGGGCGGCGCTCGCCCCGGCCGCGAGCGCGGCGGCGATCTGGCCGCCGCGCATGATGCCTCCCGCGGCGACGACGGGGATGCCGACGGCCTCCCGGACCTGGGCGACCAGGGTGAGCAGGCCGAGGCCGCTGCCGCCGGTCTCGGGGTGGTCGCGGTGGGTGCCCTGGTGGCCGCCCGCCTCGACGCCCTGCGCGATCACACCGTCGGCGCCGGCCCGTTCCACGGCGCGGGCCTCGTCGGGGGTGGTGGCGGTGACCAGGGTGCGGGTGCCGACGCGGCGCAGGGAACCGAGGACGTCCCGGGCGGGGCAGCCGAAGTGGAAGGAGACCACCGGTACCGGGTTCTCCAGCAGCACGGTGAGTTTGGCGTCGAAGCCGTCGTCGCGTCCGCTGTCGGGGTCGCCCAGTCCGGTCTCGTACCAGCTCGCCTCACCGGCGAGCTGGTGGGCGTAGACGTCGACGGCGGCCCGGTCGGCCGTCTCGGGCTGGGGCAGGAACAGGTTGACGCCGAACGGGCGGCCCGTCAGTCCCCGCAGTTGCTTGATCTCCTGGTACATGCCGTCGGGGGTCTTGTACCCGGCGGCGAGGAACCCGAGCCCGCCCGCCTCGGAGACGGCCGCGGCGAGCCTCGGCACGGAGACACCGCCCGCCATGGGGGCCTGCACGATCGGATGTGTGAGGAGATCGGTCAGCGCGGAGGACATGACCGCATGGTGTCACGTCCACCGGACGAGTCCGAATCGGACCGTCCGTCACCCGCACCCCGCCGAGCAGGGCGTTTCCGGTGATGTGCGCGGGGCGACGGGGCGAGGACCGGTGGTCCTCGCCCCGCCGCCCCGTCACCGCCTCGGGGGCCGGCCGCCGGGCGTCTCAGCGGCCGTTGAAGGCGTCCTTCAGCCGTGAGAACAGCCCCTGCTGGCCCGGCTGGAACTGGCCCTGCGGCCGCTCCTCGCCGCGCAGCTTGGCCAGTTCGCGCAGTACGCGCTCCTGCTCCGGGTCGAGCTTGGTCGGGGTCTGCACCTCGACGTGGACGATCAGGTCGCCCCGGCCGCCGCCGCGCAGATGCGTGATGCCCCGGCCGTGCAGCGGGATCGACTGCCCGGACTGGGTGCCCGGCCGGATGTCGACCTCCTCCATGCCGTCGAGGGTCTCCAGCGGCACCTTCGTGCCGAGGGCCGCCGCCGTCATCGGCAGGGTGACCGTGCAGTGCAGGTCGTCACCGCGCCGCTGGAACTGCGAGTGGGGCAGCTCGTGGATCTCGACGTACAGGTCACCGGCGGGACCGCCGCCCGGCCCGACCTCGCCCTCGCCGGCCAGTTGGATGCGCGTGCCGTTGTCGACACCGGCCGGGATCTTCACCGTCAGGGTGCGGCGGGAGCGGACCCGGCCGTCGCCCGCGCACTCGGGGCAGGGCGTCGGGACGACCGTGCCGAAGCCCTGGCACTGCGGACAGGGCCGGGAGGTCATGACCTGGCCCAGGAAGGACCGGGTGACCTGGGAGACCTCGCCGCGGCCCCGGCACATGTCGCAGGTCTGCGCGCTGGTGCCCGGTGCGGCGCCCTCGCCGCTGCACGTGGTGCACACGACGGCCGTGTCGACCTGGATGTCCTTGGTCGTGCCGAACGCGGCCTCGTCGAGTTCGATGTCGATGCGGATCATGGCGTCCTGGCCGCGGCGGGTGCGCGAGCGCGGTCCGCGCTGCGACGCCGTGCCGAAGAACGCGTCCATGATGTCGGAGAAGTTGCCGAAGCCACCGGCCCCGAAGCCGCCCGCGCCACCGCCCCCGGTCTGCGACAGGGGGTCGCCGCCGAGGTCGTAGACCTGCTTCTTCTGCGGGTCCGACAGCACCTCGTAGGCGGCGTTGATCTCCTTGAACCGCTCCTGGGTCTTCGGGTCCGGATTGACGTCCGGGTGCAGCTCGCGAGCGAGCCGCCGGAAGGCCTTCTTGATCTCTTCCTGCGACGCGTCGCGACGCACGCCGAGAACGGCGTAGTAGTCCGTGGCCACTTACGACTCCGCCAGGATCTGTCCGACGTACCGTGCCACTGCGCGTACCGCTCCCATCGTTCCCGGGTAGTCCATGCGGGTCGGTCCGACCACGCCGAGCTTGGCAACCGCCTCGCCGCCCGAACCGTAACCGACCGACACGACGGACGTGGAGTTGAGTCCTTCATGGGCGTTCTCGTGACCGATTCGCACGGTCACGCCCGGATCCTGGGCCTCGCCGAGCAGCTTGAGGAGCACGACCTGCTCCTCCAGCGCCTCCAGCACCGGCCGGATCATGAGGGGGAAGTCGTGCCCGAAGCGGGTGAGATTGGCGGTGCCGCCGATCATCAGCCGCTCCTCGTTCTCCTCCACGAGCGTTTCGAGGAGGGTGGACAGGACCGTGGAGACCGTGGCGCGTTCCTCGGCCTCGAAGGCCTCCGGCAGGTCCTCCACCAGCGTGGGCACGTCCGTGAACCGGCGGCCCGCGACCCGGCTGTTGAGCCGCGCCCGCAGGTCCGCGAGCGCCATCTCGCCGAACGGCGCCGGGCAGTCCACGACCCGCTGCTCGACCCGCCCCGTGTCCGTGATCACCACGAGCATCACCCGCGCCGGAGCGAGGGACAGCAGCTCCACGTGCCGCACGGTGGAACGGGTCAGCGACGGGTACTGCACGACGGCCACCTGCCGGGTGAGCTGCGCGAGCAGCCGCACCGTGCGGGCCACGACGTCGTCGAGGTCGACGGCGCCCCCCAGGAAGTTCTGGATCGCGCGCCGCTCGGGCGGTGACATGGGCTTGACGCCCGCCAGCTTGTCCACGAAGAGCCGGTAGCCCTTGTCGGTGGGGATGCGCCCCGCGCTGGTGTGCGGCTGCGCGATGAACCCCTCGTCCTCCAGGGCCGCCATGTCGTTGCGCACGGTGGCCGGGGAGACGCCGAGGCTGTGCCGCTCGGTGAGCGCCTTGGAGCCGACGGGCTCCTCGGTGCCGACGTAGTCCTGGACGATGGCGCGCAGCACCTG
>DASTDN010000617.1:0-2375 GCA_035710365.1 Streptomyces sp.
CCAGGTTCTGGCACACCGGCGGCGACAAGGTCCTCTGCACCACCGACACGGGTGCCGTGCGGGCCCGGCGGCTCGGGCTCGCCGCCGACGTCGTACCGCTCGGGCCCGTCCTCGACTGGCGTGCGCTGCTGGAGCACCTGCACGACGTGCGCGGCGTCGGGCGCCTCATGGTCGAGGGCGGCGGCACCGTCCACACCCAGTTGCTCCGGCAGGGCCTCGCCGACGAACTCCAGCTCGTCCTCGCCCCCCTCCTCGTCGGGGACCCGGACGCGCCCCGCCTGTTCGGGCCCGGCGGCTACCCGGGCGGACGGATGCGGCTCGTCGAGACCCGCCGCATCGAGGACGTCGTCCTGACCCGCTACGAGCCCACCGCGCCCGGCACCGGAACGATGCCGTCCGCAGCCGACCGCCACTGGCTCGCCCTCGCCTGCGACCTGGCCGCGCAGTGCCCGCCCTCCCGGGCCGCGTTCAGCGTGGGAGCCGTGGTGGTCGCCGCCGACGGGACCGAACTCGCCCGCGGGCACTCGCGGGAGGCGGGCGATCCCGTCGTCCACGCCGAGGAGGCCGCCCTCGCCAAGCTGGACCCCGCCGATCCGCGGCTCGCCTCCGCGACGGTCTACAGCAGCCTCGAACCCTGCGCCCGCCGCGCCTCCCGGCCCCGGCCCTGTGCCCGGCTCGTCCTCGACGCGGGGGTACGCCGCGTGGTGACGGCCTGGCGGGAGCCGGACACGTTCGTCACGGGCGCCGACGGCAGCGGCGTCCTGACGGCCGGGGGCGCCGACGTCGTCGTCCTGCCCGCGTACGAGGAACGCGCCAAGGCGCCCAACCGCCACCTGCTCGACCGGCCCCTCTGACACGCGGGCCCCGGGCGCCCGTCGGCCCTTCGGCCCATCAGATCCTGCGGCCCGTCCCCCGCCGCGGCACGCTTCCAGTGGAGCGGCGCGCGCAGGCGACGGGCGCACACGGTGACGCGGAGGGAGTCGCGATGGTGTCAGCGGGGTCAGGGCGGCCGGGGAAACCGGCGGGAGCGTCGTCCCGCCCTGTGCCCGGGGAGCATCCCCGGCGAACGGGCCCGGCGGCCCCGGCGGCACGCCGACGCCGTGCCGCCGCCGCCCTCCTCACCCTGCCCCTCGTCGTCACGGTCGCACTCGTCGCCTCCTGCGGAACCGTCGGCACGGAGGACCGGACCCTGCGGCACGCCCTGCCCGCCGACGCCGACTTCACCCACCCGGGCGTCCTGGTCGGCAAGGACCAGTTGGCCGACGTGCGCAAGCACGTGACCGCGGGCCGGCAGCCCTGGCTGAGCGCGTATCTGACGATGCGGGACAGCGAGTACGGCTCGTACAAGTACCGGCCGCGGCCCCACGGCACCGTCCTCTGCACCGGCACCCGCACCGGACGCGGCTGCGCCCAGGAGCGCGCCGACGCCATCGCCGCGTACACCCAGGCCCTGCTGTTCACGGTCACCGGCAAGCAGCAGCACGCCGTCAAGGCCCGGCAGATCATGGACGCCTGGTCGGGCAGGCTGAAGGGACACGGCACCCGGGACGCCGCCTGGGCCGCCTCCACCTGGGCGCGGGCGGCGGAGATCGTGCGGCACACGCCGGAGGCGGGCTGGCCCGCGGCGCGCGTGAGGCGCTTCGAGGACATGCTGCGCGGCGTCCACCTGCCCGCCGTCAGCGCGAAGGCGCCGGACAGCGGCGGCGGCCAGGACCTCGTCATGACCGACGCGGCCGTCTCCATCGCCGTGTTCCTCGACGACCACCAGGCCTTCGACCGCGCCCTGGGACGCTTCCGCGCCCGCGTGCCCGCGTACTTCTCCGGAAAGAACGGCGTCACGCAGGACACCTGTCGCGGCCTGCGGGAGGTCGGCCGGGGCATCGCCGCCACGGCCCACATCGCCGAGACCGCCCGGCACCAGGGAGTCGACCTGTACGGCGAGGTCGAGGACCGGCTGCGGGCCGCCCTCGCCCTGCACGCCCGCCACCGGCCCGGCGAGCCCGTGCCCGGCGCCCGGTGCGGCGGACGGGACGGCGGGACGGACGGCGGCGTCGGCGGCAGCGCCGGGAAGCCCGGCAGCGGCATGGGACCCGGTCTGGAGGTCGCCCTCCACCACCTGGAGGACCGCCTCGGCGATTCCCTCCCGGTCGCGCACCGCCTGGCGGCCGGGGCCCGGCCCGTCGGGACGGACGGCCTGTTCGTGGCCTGGGAGACACTCACCCACGCGGCGAGGCCGGAGGCGAAGACGGCCGGGTGAGCCGGACACACCCCACAAACACCGAGGGCCGGAACCCTTTCGGATTCCGGCCCTCGGCCTTCAGTAGCGGGGACAGGATTTGAACCTGCGACCTCTGGGTTATGAGCCCAGCGAGCTA
>DASTDN010000618.1:0-5367 GCA_035710365.1 Streptomyces sp.
CGTCAGGGCCGTCGGGCCCTTCGCCGGTGCCCCGGGATAAGGTCTGACCCACAGACACAGGAGGCACTCGCTTGTTGTACGGCGCGATGAAGGTCACCATCGGGGGTTCGCTGAAGCTTGCCTTCCGGCCCTGGGTGGAGGGCCTGGAGAACGTCCCCGCCGAGGGCCCCGCCATTCTGGCCAGCAACCACCTGTCCTTCTCGGACTCGTTCTTCCTGCCCGCGGTCCTCGACCGCAAGGTCACCTTCATCGCCAAGGCCGAGTACTTCAACACCCCCGGCGTGAAGGGCCGGCTGACCGCCGCGTTCTTCAAGGGCGTCGGCCAGCTCCCGGTGGACCGCTCCGGCGCGCGCGGCGCGGGCGAGGCCGCCATCAAGAGCGGCATCGAGGTGCTGCAGCGGGGCGAGCTGTTCGGCATCTACCCGGAGGGCACGCGCTCGCCCGACGGCCGCCTCTACCGCGGCAAGCCGGGCGGCCTCGCGCGCGTGGCGCTCGCCACGGGCGCGCCCGTCGTCCCGGTCGCGATGATCGACACGGAGAAGATCCAGCCGCCCGGGAAGGTCGTCCCCAAGCTGATGCGCCCGGGCATCCGGATCGGCCGGCCGCTGGACTTCAGCCGCTACCAGGGCATGGACCACGACCGTTTCGTCCTGCGCGCGGTGACCGACGAGGTCATGTACGAGATCATGAAGCTCTCCGGCCAGGAGTACGTCGACGTCTACGCCACCGCCATGAAGCGGCAGCTCTCGGAGGCGGCGAAGGCCGGCAAGGAGGCCGCGAAGGCGGCGCGTGCCGCGCTCACCCAGGCCGAGAAGGAACAGGCGCAGAAGGAGCGGGCGGCCCGCGAGCAGGCCGCCGAGAAGCGGGGCGAGTAGCCCCTCCGGGGGCCGCACGGCCGGGGGGCGGGGGAATGGCCAGGCGGGAGAGGGTCCTGAGGATGTCGGTCGAGCTGCCGCTGTGGCGCGCGCTCGCCGGCTACCGAGTCCTCGCGCTGGTGTACGCGGTCGGCGTGTTCGTCTCCGCCCACGACGAGTTCGTCCGCCCGTGGACCGCCGTCGCCTACTTCGCCGTCCTGGCCGTGTGGACCCTGGCCACCCTGCACCGCGTCGCCGGCGCCGACAGTTGCACCAGGCGATTCCTCGCCGCGGACCTGACCGTCGCGCTGACCGGCATCCTGCTCACGCCGCTCGCCGACGCCCCCGGGCGCATCCAGTCGGGCGGCCCCACCCTGCCGTCGATCTGGACCGCGGGCGCGGTCCTCGCCTTCGCCCTCAAGGGCGGCTGGCGCTGGGCGGCCTGCGCCTCCACGCTCGTCGCCGCCGCGAACCTGGTGGAGCGGGGCAACCCCGCCCGCGACACCGTCCACAACGTCATCCTCGTCTGGGTCGCCTCCATCGCCATCGGATACGTCGTCGAGGTCGCCCGCGCCTCCGAACGCACCCTGGCCCGCGCCCTGGAGATCGAGGCCGCCACCCGCGAGCGGGAGCGACTCGCCCGCGACATCCACGACGGTGTCCTGCAGGTGCTGGCCATGGTGCAGCGGCGCGGCGCCGTCATCGGCGGGGAGGCCGCCGAGCTGGGCCGCCTCGCCGGTGAGCAGGAGGTGGCGCTGCGCACCCTCGTCGCCGGGGGCCTGGTGCCCGTCTCGCGGGTATCGGAGGACGCGGCCGACGGCGCCGTCGTGCGGCTGGTGGAGGAGGACGACGCGGGCGGGGGCGGGCCCGTCGACCTGCGGCCCCTGCTCGCCCCGTACGCGCGCGCCGGTGTCGCACTCGCCGAGCCCGGCGCCCCCGTGCTGCTCGCGCCCGCCGCCGCCCGCGAGGTCGCCGCGGCCGTCGGGGCGGCCCTGGACAACGTCCGCCGGCACGCGGGCGAGCACGCGCGCGCGTGGATCCTCGTCGAGGACGAGCCCGGCCCGCCCGGCGGGCCCGGCGAGATCCTGGTGACCGTGCGGGACGACGGCCCCGGCATCCCCGAGGGCCGTCTCGCCGAGGCCGAGAGCGAGGGACGGCTCGGCGTGGCCCAGTCGATCCGCGGCCGGCTGCGCGACCTGGGCGGCAGCGCGGAACTGATCTCCGTACCCGGTCAGGGCACGGAAGTCGAACTGAAGGTACCGAAGGACGCGGCGCACGCGCGGCCCGGGGAGACCGGGAGGCCCGGGAGAAGCGGGAAACCCGGCACCACCCCGACGCCCGGGAAGCGCGTGCCGCCCGCACGGGGGAAGGACCACGAGCGATGACCCAGCAGCAGAGCACGGGGGGCCCGGTCCGGGTCATGGTGGTCGACGACCACCCCATGTGGCGCGACGCCGTCGCCCGCGACCTCGCCGAACACGGCTTCGACGTCGTCGCCACCGCGGGCGACGGCGACCAGGCCGTCCGCCGCGCCCACGCCACCCGCCCCGACGTGCTGGTCCTCGACCTGAACCTGCCCGCCAAACCCGGCGTCCAGGTCTGCAGGGAGGTCGTCGCCGCCGACCCGACGGTGCGCGTCCTCGTGCTGTCCGCGAGCGGCGAGCACGCCGACGTCCTCCAGGCCGTGAAGTCCGGCGCCACCGGCTACCTGCTGAAATCGGCGTCCACCGGGGAACTGCTGGACGCGGTGCGCCGTACGGCCGCGGGCGACGCCGTCTTCACGCCGGGCCTGGCCGGACTGGTCCTCGGCGAGTACCGCCGCCTCGCCTCCGAGCCCGCCCCGGCCACCGCCGCGCCGGGCGCGGCGGACGCCCGCGCGCCCCGGCTCACCGACCGCGAGACCGAGGTGCTGCGCCTGGTCGCCAAGGGCCTGAGCTACAAGCAGATCGCCGAGCGCCTCGTCATCTCGCACCGCACCGTCCAGAACCACGTGCAGAACACCCTCGGCAAGCTCCAGCTCCACAACCGGGTGGAGCTGGTGCGGTACGCCATAGAGAGCGGCCTGGACGACGAGTGACCCCGCCGTCCGGTCCCCGCCCGGCGCCCCGCCGAGGCGGACCCGGACGCCTCGTGGACCGTGGAGGACGACGCGGTGCCGGTGGGCTCGGGCCGCGGCGGCCCCGCCGACACCGGCGCCCCGCCGGCGCACCGCAGCGCGGGCCTGCTTCACGGGCGTGGGCCCAGGCGTGTACGCGGCGGAGGCGGGCCCGGGCTCCCCGGCGCGTCCCCGAAGGCATCGCGGACGGCACCCCGCCCGCGGTACCTGAGGGCATCGCGGACGACACCCCAGCCCGCCTCCTGACGCCCCGAACGCCCCGGGCACGTCCCGTCCGGATTACTTCCCGGTGGACGCCGTGACGCGGGGCGCCGACGCCACCGCGCGCAACGCCCCCGGCTACCGGGCCGGGCGCCGCTCCGGGAACGTGTCCGCGCCGCGCAGCCCACCGACCAGTTCCCGCAGGATCGCGGCGCCGTTCAGCGTCAGCACCGATTCCGGATGGAACTGCACGCCCGCGAAACCGGGCCCGCGCAGCGCGTGCACCTCGCCGCCACCGGACCGGCTCACCACCACCCCGAGGGCGGCCAGCCCGGCCTCCGCCTCGTCGTCGCAGCGGGCCGTGAAGCTGTTGTAGAAGCCGACGGTCTCCGCCCTCCCGAACAGGTCGATTTCCGTCTGCGCCCCCTGCTGGGGCACGTCCCTGCGGACGATGTCCAGCCCCAGTCCGGCCGCGATCAGCTCGTGCCCGAGGCAGATTCCGAGCACCCCGTGCCGCTGCTCCCGGACGGCATCGGCGGTCAGCGCCCGCAGGAACCGCATCTTCGGGTCGGCCGGGTCCGAGGGGTCGCCCGGACCGGGCCCCAGCACCACCGGCCCCGCGTGCCCGACCACCGCCGCCCGCAGCCCCGGCTCGTCGTGGCGCCGCACGGTCACGCGGAGCCCGGCCGACCGCAGGACGTGCGCCAGCATCGCCGTGAAGGTGTCCTCGCAGTCGACGACCAGCGCGTGCCCGCCGAGCGCGGCCGACGGCTCCTGCATCCGCAGCCAGAACGGCGCGAGCGAGGTGCGCCGCCCGTCCAGCGCGGCCCGCACCCGCGGATCGTCGGCGAGCGCCCGCCGCGTGGCGTCCCCGCGCCGCCGCGACGGACGCACCCCCAGCGCGGCCAGCACCCCGGCCGCCTTCGCGTGCGTCTCGGCGACCTCGCCCGCCGGGTCCGAGCCGCGCACCAGGGTCGCCCCGACCGCCACCCGCAGCCGCCCGGCCGCGTCGATGTCGGCGGTACGGATCAGGATCGGCGAGTCCAGGGTCTGGGCGCCGCCCGCGTCCCGGCCGAGCAGGGCGAGCGCGCCCGCGTAGTAGCCGCGCCCCCCGCTCTCGTACCGCTCGATCACCCGGCAGGCGTTCTGCACCGGCGAGCCGGTCACGGTCGCCGCGAACATGGTCTCCCTCAGCACCTCCCGCACGTCCAGCGAGGACCGGCCGCGCAGCTCGTACTCGGTGTGCGCGAGGTGCGCCATCTCCTTCAGCCGGGGCCCGACGACCACCCCGCCCCTGTCGCCGACCGTGCACATCATCTTCAGTTCCTCGTCCACGACCATCGACAGCTCCTCGGTCTCCTTGCCGTCGGCGAGGAAGGCGAGGAGGTGCTCCGGCGTGGGGCCCTCGGGGGGATAGCGGTACGTGCCGCTGATCGGGTTCATGACGACCGTCCCGCCGGACATCCGTACGTGGACCTCGGGGCCGGCACCCACCAGGGTCCGTCCGCCCGTCTCCCGCCGCCGTCCCCGCGGGGAAGGCGCTTCGGCCCGGTCGTGGTCGCCGGTGTGCACCACGAACGTCCAGTACGCGCCCCGCTCGCCCGTCAGCAGCCGCCGGAAGAGGGCCAGCGCGTCGGCGCGGCCGAAGTCCTCGATCACGCCCCGGTAGGTCCGCCGGATCACGAAGTTCGCGCCCTCGCCGCGCCCGATCTCCTCGTCCAGGACCCGCCGGACGATGCGCTCGTACTCCTCGTCGGCGACGTCGAAGCCACCGCCCCCGGCCCGCACCTCGTGCCCGGGCAACCGCTCCAGCGCCTCGGCGAGCGGGATCTCGTACGACTCCTGCGGCGTCAGCGCGAGCAGCGGTGTGCCGTCGTCGCGGACGTCGAAGCCGCGCTCGCGGATCTGCCGGAACGGCACCAGCGCCAGGCACGTGTCCGGCAGGTCCGCGAGCCGCTCGTACGCGGCGACCGGCCCGAGCAGCAGTTCGACCACGTCGTGGTCGCGGCCGGGGGAGCGGCGCCGCAGCAGGGCGAAGGGACGGGAGCCGGCGATCAGCCCGGAGAGCCGGTCGGCGGGGGACACCGGTTCCGCTCCGGTGCCGCCTGAGTCCTGGGTGCCGCTGGTCGTGTTCATGGTCGTCGGGGGTCCTTCCGGGAAGGAGGGACGACCGGGCCGCGAACGCCGAAGGCCGCC